>JBEGQQ010000107.1:0-2920 GCA_041180925.1 Actinomycetota bacterium | reverse complement strand
TAAGCAGTTGATAGCGGAAGAATTGATGATGCAAGTAATGCAGCACCAATTAAACCAAGTGCAAATAGCTCCTTAGCTAAAGTTCCAGCGAGCGGTTTTAGCGCCTGGGCCGCTTGAGCCGCGTCATTGATAGTTGTTTGGCCACTTACATTTAGCGTGGCAGCGCAAGTAATTACAACGAAGAATCCGATAATCCCAGTTAAAAGTGATCCAGTCCAAACATCAACTCTGAGCAACTTCAAATCTTCTTTTGTTAAACGCTTATCGACTGCATAGCTCTGAATAAATGCCAATCCCCAAGGCGCCAAAGTCGTACCTAATGTCGCGGTTGCAATAAATAGCGCATCGCGATTAAGTGGCATGGATGGAATAAATAAACCTTGCGCCGCAGCCGACCAATCTGGTTTCGCCATAAATCCAGCGATTACGTATGCGATAAAAACTGATGCCAAAAGGAAGAATACTTTTTCTACGCGAGCAAAACTTCCGCGTAACACTAGGAATGAAACTACAAAAGCAGCTAATGGAACCGTAATGTATTTTGAAAATCCGAATAAATTTCCGGCGGCAGCAATACCTGCAAACTCGGCAGTCATGGTTCCGATATTTGCCAACACCAGAGCTAAAGCGCTCAACATTCCAGATCTGGCACCATATTTTTGGCGGACTAGTCCGATTAAACCTTGGCGAGTAACGACGCCAATACGTGCGCCTAAATCTTGAAAAAGAATCAGCGCAATAGTTGAAATTCCAAGAGTCCACAACAATTGATAACCAAATTGCGCACCCAATTGAGAATAAGTTGTGATGCCTGCTGGATCATCATCAGAGAGGCCAGCAATAACTCCCGGCCCCATAACAGCAAGAAATGCGCCTAAGCGCAATTTTCGAGAATCTAATTTCGAGCTCATGAAAGCGCTCCTGATCCTTGTGCCAAGCCAGTTGATTCAGCTGGAACCATTGCATCGATAATGTCATCAGCAAGAATTCTGCCAACTGGTTTACCTTTTTCATCAACGACGATTACAGATGAACCTCGGTTATTTGAAAACTCTTCAATCACATCTTCCAGAGGCGTATCAATACTTACCGCAGTTGGGAATGGTGCAGCCACTAATGATTCCAACTTTTGGCTTGGTTTTGCTGCGATAAGTTCGATAATTTGAATGTGATCAAGCAATTTGCCTTTGGAATCTACGACAGTTACGCCATCTGAGATATCGCGTTCGCGATGCTCAACAAGCAGTTGGAGCGCATCTGAAACCAAATCGCTCTCTTTCACAATCAAAAGGTGCGTGGTCATAATGCCACCTGCGTGTGTCTCATCAAATTCAACGAGACGTCGAAGTTGCTTCGCCATTGCCGGAGCCATCTGAGCCAAAATACTTTCAGAGTGTTCTTCATCCAAGTCACGAAGTACTTCTGCAGATTCATCCGGTTCCATGTGAGATAAAAGTTCAGCTGCACGTTCGTCAGAGATACCGCGGAGCAAGCCTTGAAGTTCGTCATCCTCCATCTCTTCCAACGCATCTGCAGCTAGATCTGGATCGAGCAATTCAATAAGCGCGCTCTGTTCACGACCTTCTAAGTCTTCGATGATGTCGGCGATATCTGCTGGACGAAGTTTGCTCAACGCTTCTCTGGTTGCAGTTGTACGAACTACGCCACCATCATCGGCCAAAGAGGCAACGCTGGCCCAGTCAATAACTTGATCAACACCTGGCTTTCGCCCAAAAGTTCCCGGAAAAATTCTGCGGATAAATGAACGAAATGAAACGTCTACGCCAACTAATCGAATCTCTTTATCAAGTGGTGCCAAATAAAGATCTGAAGTTCGCACTACACGCAGGCCATTAACATCAACAATTTGATGATCTAATACATCGCCATCTAACAATTGTTCGCCAGTGCGACGTTGATACTCGTTTAAATTAATTTTCGCCGAAGATAAAGTAATTTCATCTTTAGTTAACTTTGCAATGCGGGCGCCATCGATATATGCGCGACGGCCAGCGACTTTAACTATTAATCCAGATACTGGTGGATAAGTTTCTCCGCCATGTCGCACCACAAAATCAAGCAACCGTCCTAAGTCGCGGCCATCTTGATCCTTAACTGGGCGGCCAATAATTCCAGCCACAGATACCAGGGTGGATTGAATTCCTTTTCGAGTAAGTACCGCAGATTGTGTACGAGGTGCGGACTTTGTCATACCTCGAATTCTAATTGAGGGTTATGGAATCAAGTGTTCAATTTGAGAGGAACGCCTACGAGCGAACGCTTGCGCTGCGTTAAATTCACCGCAATTTCATTTATCGCCTTCGCGGCCGGATCATCAGCTGCGCTAATCACTACAGGCAGGCCATCATCTCCACCATTTCGAAGCGCATTGCTAAATGGAATCTGGCCAAGTACTGGCACCGTTGCGCCCACTAATTGGCTTAAACGCTCAGCAGTGGCCTCTCCGCCACCGCTTCCGAATAATTCAATTCGCTCGCCACATGTAGGGCAAGGAAATGCTGACATATTTTCAATTACGCCAACAATTTGCTGTTTCATTTGATGTGCAATGCGGCCAGAGCGTTCGGCTACTTCTGCAGCTGCGACTTGCGGGGTGGTAACAACAATTAATTCTGATCCTGGAATTAATTGTCCAAGCGAAATCGCCAAATCACCAGTTCCCGGTGGTAAATCTAAAAACAGAAAATCTAAATCGCCCCAATATGCATCTGTTAATAATTGCGATAAAACTTTGTGAAGTATTGGTCCTCGATAAGCAACTGCATCAGCACGATCTGGTTTGAACATTTCCATAGATACGCATTTAACGCCATGGTTTTCCAATGGAATAAACATTTCATCAATTGCAGTTGGTCTTTGTCCAATTAGTCCAAGTAATCGCGGAATGGAATGCCCATAA
>JBEGQQ010000106.1:0-5007 GCA_041180925.1 Actinomycetota bacterium | reverse complement strand
ATATCTATGAAATCGACACTACAAAAATAATCCTTGATAAAGCATCGGAATTAACTGGTGTTAAATATGGAAAAGACGCAAAGAGCGATATTTCACTCAGAGTCATCGCAGATCATGCTCGAACTGCAGCGATGTTGATTGGTGATGGGGTCACTCCTGGTAACGAAGGTCGCGGATATGTTTTGCGAAGGATGATGCGGCGCACTATTAGAAATATGCGCCTGCTTGGTTCTGCTGATCCGGTAATTACCGAGCTGACAAATGCTGCAATCAAGGCGATGGGTGCGCAGTATCCAGAGTTGGAAACTGATCAAAAACGAATTCTGCAGGTATCAGTCACAGAAGAAGAGCAATTTTTACAAACTCTCAAAAGCGGCACTCAAATCTTTGATGTCGCGAGCGGTGAAGTAAAAGCCGCCAACGGAAAAACTCTTTCGGGCGAAACAGCCTTCAAATTGCATGACACATATGGCTTTCCAATCGATTTAACTTTAGAAATGGCGGCCGAACAAGGCCTAACAGTTGACGCCGAGGGTTTCCGTAGGTTGATGAAAGAGCAACGAGATCGCGCCAAAGCTGATGCTAAAGCAAAGAAGAGCGGCCATACCGATTTAAGTGATTATAAAAAGATTGCCGACGAAAATGGTGTCACAGAATTTGTTGGATATACCCAATTATCTTCAGAATCTAAAATCACCGGAATCTTAGTTGATGGCAAATTTGCAAAATCTGCAAAAGCTGGCGATGAAATCGAAATTACATTGGATCGCACCCCTTTTTATGCCGAAGGCGGCGGGCAACTAGCTGATGGTGGGGTCATAACACTTACCAATGGCGCAAAAATCGAAATTGATGACGTTCAAGCACCAGTTCCAGGTTTAAGTGTTCACCGCGGTCGAGTATTAAATGGTGAAGTTGAAATCGGCAAGCAATCTCATGCACTGGTTGATATCGAACGTCGCGCTGCAATTTCGCGAGCTCACACCGCAACGCATATGGTTCATAAAGCTTTCCGTGAAGTGCTTGGCGAAACTGCTACCCAAGCAGGTTCTGAAAATTCACCAGGAAGATTCCGGTTTGATTTTCCGGCTGCGGGGCAGGTGCCTGATTCCGTAATCCAAGAAGTTGAATCGCGCGTCAACACTTTGCTTTTAGAAGATTGGGAAGTAACGGCGCAAGTTATGAGCCAATCAGAAGCTAAGGCGCTTGGCGCAATGGCTCTTTTTGGTGAGAAATATGGTGACAACGTCCGGGTAGTGAGCGTTGGAGATTGGGCGCGCGAACTTTGCGGCGGAACTCACGTTTCTCGGTCTGGCCAATTAGGTGTTGTGAAAATTTTGAGCGAATCATCAATTGGCGCTGGTGTTCGACGCGTTGAAGCAGTAGTAGGCGTAGATGCCTATCGCTTTTTGGCTCGCGAACATATTTTGGTTAATCAATTAACCGAATTAATAAAAGGATCCAAGCCAGAAGAGTTACCTGAGCGTATTTCGGAATTACTTGGCAAGATGCGCGAAATTGAAAAAGAACTTAGCGCGATTCGTTCGGCCCAGGCTCTGGCGCAAGTAGGTGCATTAGCAACCAAATTCAAGCAAGTCGGCAAAATAAATTTGTTAGCCGAACAATTATCAGAAAATATTGATGGGGATGATTTGCGCACAATGGCGCTCGATTTGAGAAATCGGATAAAAGAATCTGTTGTTGCATTGATAAGTAATAATGGCGGCAAACCAGTTGTTGTGGTCGCAGTTTCGGAATTTGCCCAAAAGAATGGCATCAAAGCTGGAGCGTTGGTGAAAATTGCTTCAACAACACTTGGCGGAGGTGGTGGCGGTAAGGATGATTTCGCACAAGGCGGTGGCGTCGACATTAGCAAAACCAAGGATGCGTTAAGTGCCATCGAAAAGGCGCTGAATTAGTTATATGGGTTTTGGTCGCCGATTCGGAATTGATTATGGGGCGGCCCGAATCGGAATCGCAGTTTGCGATTCAGATGGATTAGTGGCAACACCAGTAACTACGTTGCAAAACGATAAAGATTTTTTTGAAAATTTTCGTCGACTTCAGTCAGAGTACAGCGCAGTTGGGATTTATCTCGGCCGACCGAAACAATTATCAGGCCAAGTTGGAACAATTCAAGGTGAAATCGATGAATTTGCCGATAAATTAGTTAAAGAATTCAATTTACCAATTTCTTGGGTTGATGAGCGTTTAACATCTAGCGGCGCTTCACAAGCGCTTCGGGAACGTGGCTTAGATTCAAAATCAAGCAAAGGTTTAGTCGACCAACTTGCCGCAGTATCAATTTTGGAATTAGGAATAGCTTTGGAGAAAAATGCGTAAATATCTAAATGCCGTTCTAGGCGTCGCATTTGTCTTTATTTTTGCATTCGTACTACATCTTGTACGTACTCAAATTAGCCAAACGCCAAATTTTCCTACTCGGGAAATAGCTAAAAACGAAGCTACAGTGGCAATCGAAGTAAATAGTGGCGCCAGTGGCTTGGTAATCGCTAAACAATTGGAGGCCAAAGGGATCACCGCATCAACCACGATTTTCTACGAATTAGCAATTGCCGATAAGAGATCTGCACTTATTGCACCAGGGATACATAATCTAAATCGGAAAATATCTGCCAAACAAGCTTTAGAACAATTACTGGATCCAAAGCGAATAAGTGGCTTGATTGCAATTCGCGAGGGGCAATGGCGTAGCGAAATCGCCAAAATGTTAATTGTGGCAGGCTTTAAATCTAGAGATGTAGAAAATGCTTTTGCCCGCGTTAAAGTCCCTAAAGGTTTTTCAAATAGCGAGGGAATATATTTCCCAGCTCAATATTCATTCGATAAATCAACATCTGCGCAACAGGCGGTCCAAAGTATGGTCGACCGGTTTGTTAAGGAAGCGACAAAAGTTGGATTGATGGCTGGCGATGAAAAATTCACTCCGTACCAATTATTAACGATGGCTTCATTAGTCCAGGCCGAAGGTGATCCAACCGATTTTGCCAAAATTTCTCGAGTGATTAGAAATCGGTTGAAGATTGGTATGGCGCTGCAATTAGATACCAGTGTGCAATATGTTCAAAAACGGAGAGGCGAAATCTATTTAACGACCAAAGCAACAACGATAAATTCGCCGTACAACACTTATCGCAGATCGGGATTACCGATTGGGCCGATTGGCTCGCCCGGAGTTGCCGCAATGAAGGCAACTTTGCAACCAGAGAAGGGTGATTGGATTTTCTTCATTACTGTCGCGCCCGGTGATACGAGATTTACGGCTTCGCACGATGAATTCCTTAAATGGAAAGATTTGTACTTGAAAAATTATCGAGCTGGTTTGTTTAGGAGTAAGTGATGAAACGGGCTGCGATCTTGGGATCTCCAATTTCCCATTCGTTATCACCAGTTTTGCATCAACGCGCTTATGAGATCTTACAGATCGAAGCACAATATGATGCAGTCGAAGTTCCAAGCGGTGCGTTGACCGAATTCTTAAGAAATCTTAATCAAACTAATTCCACAGAATGGTTAGGATTTTCTTTAACGATGCCGCTGAAAGAGGAAGTTCTCGCGCTAGCGGATGAAGTAGACGTGTTAGCTAAGCGAATCAGCTCAGCAAATACTTTAATTCCCTTTGCACCTAGGAAATGGCGGGCATACTCCACCGATGTTGCCGGATTTATTTGGGCGCTAACTTCTAATGAAGCAATGAATTTCAAAACGGTAACAATTATTGGTGCTGGGGGAACGGCACGAGCAGCCGCAGCTGCAGTTGATGCGCCTGGTCGAAAAATCAAAGTAATAAATCGATCAAAACACCGCGAAGCTCAAATGGAAGGCAGTATTAATGATTCTGAATTGGAATTCATTCAATGGGATGGAGCCAAATTAGATTCCGATTTGGTTATAAACACAACGCCGAAATCTGTTGCAGATAATTTACCTGCCGGTCGCGGAATTCTTTTCGAAGCGCTTTATAACCCATGGCCGACGGAGCTCGCGAAAAAATGGCCCGGCCAAGTAATTGATGGTTTAGATCTTTTGGTTCATCAAGCAATTGATCAAATTGCTTTGATGACCGGAAAATCGCTAAATCGAACAGATTTCGCAAAGGAGCTGCGAAGGGTTGGGCTGTTGAAATTGGAGGCAGACAAGTAATCAAATAGTCCAATATTGTTTCTGTGTATTGGATCCTGTTTTCACACTTAGCCATAGATTCATTCGTACGTGATATTTTTTGGCGTAAAATTTCTAATCGAGTTGTATTATTTCATTTCATCATTTTAGTTCGATTTATGGATTGGCGATTTGTTTTTTTCGCTATCGCACCTTGGTTAACAAAGTGGATTGGTGCTGGCGATCTCAAATTAATTGCGGTCATTTGTTTATACGCAAAAGCACTGGGTATGGATCTAACTTATTGGCTAATTACATCATCGATACTTGGTTTAGCGACTGCAGCGTTGATACGAAGTAAATCGATACCTTTTTCGCCAGCTTTAATTACCGGCGCACTCCTAAGCGATAATTTGGCGCGAGATTGGCCGATAATCTGAGAGAATAGCGCTATGCGTTGGCTAACAGCAGGTGAATCACACGGACCAGTACTCACTGCAATTATTGAAGGCCTACCTTCTCATATCAAGATTACAAGTGCCGATATCGACCGGGAATTAAGTCGTCGTAGATTGGGATTTGGTCGTGGTGCGAGACAAAATTTTGAAGCAGATAAAGTTCGAATTACTGGCGGTATTCGGTTAGGCGAGAGCCAAGGTGGACCAATTTCGATTGAAGTTGGAAATAGTGAATGGCCCAAATGGGAAAAAGTGATGTCAGCTGATCCCGTGCCAGAATCTGAAATTAAAGATTTAGCGCGAAATGCACCACTAACGAGGCCGCGACCAGGTCATGCCGATTTAGTAGGAATGCAGAAGTATGGTTTTGAAGATGCGCGCCCAGTTTTGGAGCGAGCATCCGCACGCGAAACTGCAGCTCGAGTTG
>JBEGQQ010000105.1:0-3283 GCA_041180925.1 Actinomycetota bacterium | reverse complement strand
AAGTAGGCATCGTTCATCGCGATATGAAGCCAGAAAATGTAATGATTTCAAAAGATGGTCGAATCAAAATTGCAGACTTTGGGCTAGCTAGATCTAGCGCCATGGGAAATACCATGACCGCCGAAGCGAGCGTGATTCTTGGTTCGGTTTCCTATCTATCTCCTGAGCAAGTTCAACGCGGAATCGCAGATCCAAGAAGTGATGTCTATTCGGTTGGCATCATGGCATTTGAAATGCTTACTGGAGAAAGACCATTTGTCAGCGATTCGCCAATTCAAATTGCCTACATGCATGTGAATGAAGATATCCCACGGACAAGCAGCAAAGGTATAAAACTTCCAGCCGAATTAGACGACCTACTTATGCTGGCAACAAATCGTGATCCTGATAAGCGACCTCGTTCCGCTGCCGACTTTTTAGCTGCCCTACGCAATATTCAAATCAAACTCGACCCAAAACGTCAACAGATGAGTTTGGAATTGGATTTACCGCCAAGACAAGAAGAGATTAAAAAAAGTAAAAGTAAAATCAAGCCAGTCAAAGAACCTAGTCAGCAGATAACTGCTGGAACAAAACGAAAACTTAGCAAGCGAGTAAGGCGCAATCGTTATATTGCAGCAGGCTTAGCCTTAATTATTCCGCTTTCAATTTGGTTTGTGGTTATTGGTCCCGGAGCCAAAGTCATGGTGCCATCTGTAGTTGGTGCAAATCAAACTAGTTCAATTGAAAAGTTAACAAAATTGGGATTACGAGTGCGCACAACCGAAGTCTTTAGCGAAGATATATCTGCTGGCTTAATAATTAAATCTGACCCAGAAGGTGGTCGCAAAATTGGTGAAGGCGGCACCGTAAATCTTGTCGTTTCTAAAGGGCCGGAACGTTATTTGTTGCCGGCAGTTGAGGGATTGACTCTTGCCGCGGCAACCGAGCTTTATGACAAATTACCGTTGCCAAAACCAGTTGTGATTGAAGAGTTCAGTATGAAAATTCCTAAAGACATCATCATCTCTTCTTCCCCAAAATCTGGTACCAAAGTTCGCCGCGACCAACAAGTTACTATTTCAGTTAGCAAAGGAATCGAGCAGATTGCCCTCAATTCCTATGTGGGTAAACAAGGCGACGAAGCTTTAAATTCATTGGTCGAAGCAGGTTTCAAAGTTCTACCAACATATGCCTTTAGCGAGACGGTTCCGGCCGGTGCGGTAATTTCGCAAGATCCCAATACATCAGGTCTATTGCCAAAAGCGAGCAAGATTTCGATTGTGATCTCTAAAGGTTCTGAATACGTTTTTGTGCCAAATGTATTTTCATTGACTGAGCGCAAAGCAACCGGAATCTTGAAAGATTTGGGCCTTAAAGTTTCGATAAAACGGATGGGAACGAAAAAAGTTAAAAACGTTACTGCGGTATCACCAAATATTGGCTCGCGAGTTAAGCGTGGCAGCACAGTTACGATTCAAGTAGGGTGAGTGCCATGGCCACAAAGCCGCGCATCGGTGCACACACCCCAACTTCTGGCGGGATGGCGAAACGATCTTTAGGTTATGCCGAAACTATCAAAGCCGAAGTAATACAAGTCTTTGCTTCAAATCCACGAGGTTGGGCAATGCCAGAACCAAATAAAGAAGCAGATAAAATATTTCGTGATAAAGCTGCCGAAATGGACATTACAACCTACGTCCACGCACCATTTTTAATTAATTTAGGTTCCCCAACCGTTGGAACTTATGAAAATTCGCTAGCTTCAACTTCTTACTCTTTGAAACGTGGTCGCGATATTGGCGCGCTCGGCGTTGTGATTCATACTGGATCTGCCGTCGACGAAACGCATGTGCCAAATGCTTGGAAACAAATCAAAGAAGGCGTGATGCCAATTTTAGAAAAATTACCAGACGATGGCCCAAATCTTTTGTTAGAACCGACAGCCGGCCAGGGGCAATCCTTGGTTAAAAAATTAGATGATTTAATTCATTACTTAGAGGCGCTTGAATTTCATCCAAAAGTTGGCATTTGTTTAGATACCTGCCATGTTTTTGCAGCCGGTCATGACATTTCCAAAAAAGGTGGCATGAAAGAAACCCTAGATTTATTAGTAAAAATTGCTGGCGCTGAAAGATTTCAATTAATTCATGCAAACGATTCGATGGACGTTTGTGGTGCCCTAAAGGACCGCCATCAAAACTTGGGTGATGGCCATATTGGAATTGATCCGTTTAAAGAACTCTTCGCTCACCCGGCAGTTGCAAACGCACCATTGATTTTGGAAACTCCAGGCGAAGAGCCAGAGCATGGCAAAGAGGTCGCGTTACTTAAGAAGTTACGCGGATGAAGGGTGAAACTAAACTTAAATTTGCACCACTTGCATTAATTTCAGTCGCAGCGTCTTGGGGCTTCTCATTCGTAATTATGAAGGGACCGATTTCTAGACAAGATGTAAACAGCTTTCTTGCAACTAGATTTTTACTTGCTGTAATTTTAATGGTGGCTGTAATGCCAAGTGTTATTAAAAAGCTAAACAAAGCTCTAATTAAAGCGGGCATCTTGGCAGGATTTTTTCTCGGAACTGGTTATATCTTTCAAACTTTTGGTTTGAAATATGCCGGAGCTGCTGTTACCGGTTTTATAACTGGGTTATATGTCGTAACTACACCTCTATTGGCTGCAATATTTTTGCGACACAAAATTAGATCATTTACCTGGTTATGTGTTGCTTTGGCAACCGTTGGGCTCGGAATATTGTCACTCAATGGCTGGTCAATTGGTTATGGCGAAGCGCTAGTAACTGTAAGTGCCATAGTTTTTGGGGCGCACTTTGTAGTTTTGAGTCAAGTTAGCAAAAACTATGAAACTTATCCTCTGACTTTGGTGCAACTCGCAACCGTCTCTTTCATGTGTTTTGTAATTTCATTTAAAGATGGTTACCAACTGCCGCCTGATAGCGGCGTATGGAGTGCGGTGATTTTTACAGCCATCTTCTCGTCCGCACTTGGTTTTATTTTGCAGACTTGGGCCCAATCGCACATGTCACCAACTAAAGCTGCAGTAATTTTGACCCTGGAGACCCCATTTGCTGCATTTTTCGCGATTTGGTTAGGCGGAGAATCATTAACACCAAGAACCGTAATCGGTGGCGGTTTGATGTTGCTCGCAATGTATTTAATAGTTATCTTTGAAACCTGATGATTGATCTTCGTTCTGACACGGTTACTAGACCAAGTGACGGCATGCGTGAAGCCATTGCCAAAGCTGCAGTCGGCGATGATGTTTATGGCGATGATCCCAC
>JBEGQQ010000104.1:0-2764 GCA_041180925.1 Actinomycetota bacterium | reverse complement strand
TCGGCGCCGGCACACAAGTCACGGCCAATACTCGATCGTTGGATTTTGTCTGACCTTCAAGAATTAATTGAGGAAGTCGATCAGTCGTTTGCCGATTTTGATTCGCAACGAGCTGGTAAAGCCATTGCGACCTTTATTGATGATCTCTCGAATTGGTACGTGCGTCGCTCTCGCCGCAGATTCTGGGATGGTGACCCTGCTGCGCTAGCAACCTTGCATGAAGCTTTAACGGTAGTCACCCAACTGATGTCTCCGATGGTGCCATTTATTACCGAACACGTTTGGCAAGAATTAATTCGACCAGTGGACACTGAGGCAACAACTTCGGTTCACCTTTCAACTTTCCCGGAAGTTAACAAAGTTTTGATTGATAAGAATCTCTCAGAACAGGTTGCGCTAACTCGCAGAATCGTCGAACTAGGTAGAGCTGCCCGCGCTGAAAGCTCGGTGAAAATTCGTCAACCATTGTCACGCGCACTGATTGCGGCCGCAGGGTGGTCAAAGTTGCCATCCGAGATGCGGGATCAAATAGCCGATGAGTTAAATGTGATGGAACTTGAAGATATTGCAAATGCAAGTGGTGATTTAGTTGATGTTTCGGTCAAAGCAAACTTCAGATCGTTAGGTGCAAAATTTGGTGGCGAAGTTCAAGCGATTGCCAAAGCAATCGCCGAAGCTGATGCCTCAGCCTTAGTTAAAAGTGTTAGGTCTTCGGGCGCTACAAAAATTGGTAATCACGAGATTTCACTTGAAGATTTAGTAATCACCGAGGTACCGAAATCAGGATGGTCGGTTGCTAGCCATGATGGCGAAAGCGTGGCACTTGATCTTGAATTGACCCCACAATTAATTGCCGCTGGTCAAGTACGAGAAGCTATCCGCGCAATTCAAGAAGGTCGAAAGAGCGCTGGGTTAGAGATTACCGATCGCATCGATGTTAAGTGGAATGCGCAGCCAGACATGCTCTCGGCAATTGAAAACGAATTGGAGCACATCAAGCGCGAAGTTCTTGCAATTGAAATGGTAATTGATAATTCGTTGCTGACTGATACCGAAACTGGATTTACATTTAATTTAGCAAAACACTAAATCATCGATACAAAAGGTATCGCAATTTGCACTGCAAAAAATAGAACCAGAAATGACATATCTAAGCTAATCTGACCAATTCTTAGCGGCGGAATAAATCTGCGAAGAGCATTCAGAGGCTTGTCAGTTAGTGAATAAACAATTTCGGCAAACCACAGAACCAGTCCTTTTGGCTGCCAACTTCGATTAAACATTCTTACATAATCTAAAATTAACCGCGCTAAAAGTGCGAATAAAAATATTCTTAGAATTCCGGCCAAGATCATGCCGATTTGAAGCATGATTTAAATCAGCTTTGGTTAAAGAAACTTGCTTCAGCTGCTGAACTTTTCACATCTGCGCTGATTGTTACATTTGCAGGTGAAAGTAAAAATACTGCCGGAGTTACCCGCTCAATTGTTCCGTGATGACCGAAAACTAAACCAGATGCAAAGTCCACAATCCGCTTGCGCTCTTCATCGCTCATATCGGAAAGATTCATCAGAACAGTATTGCCTTCGCGATACCGTTCGCCGATAACGCGTGCTTCACTGTAGCTGCGAGGATTAACTGTAAAAATTTGATTTAACGCATTTGCTGTTGAAGTTGCGGAAACAGAATTGACTGTAGTTAATGAAGTGCGATTTTCGCGAACCCGAACATCACTTTTTGACCATGTCGGTGCTTCAGTAACTTCTTCAACTTCGATCTCATCCGATAATCCAAGGAAGGATCCAATTCGACGCATAGCACTAGCCATAACGAATAGGTTATCTAATTGGTGGTCTAGAACCGAGGATTGAAGAGCCAATTCGAATATGTGTCGCGCCATGGGCAATCGCAGCTTTGTAGTCGCCACTCATTCCGGCCGATAAATACGGCGAATCTGGATAGGAAGTTCGAAATCTATGATGAATTTCTGCCAGTTTCGCAAATGCTTGATTTGGTTCAATGCCAAGTGGCGCAACTGCCATAAGTCCCAATAATTCTAATTTTTCTGCTGCAAGAACTGCATCAGCAATTTCAGTTAACGAATTTGGATTTGCGCCCCCACGTCCCTCGGCAGGTTCGAGTGATACTTGGATGAAAAGTGAGAGCGGTTTTAAAGCTGCCTTTGAAATCAAATCCACGTAACGAAGTGAATCAAGCGAATGAATCACATTGGCCCAACTACAAATTGACTTCAATTTGTTGCTTTGAAGTTGACCTTGAAAATGCCAAGTAGCGCTTACTTTATCGGCCTTTATTGAACCCTCTTGATCTCGATTCTCACCAAAATCTTCAACGCCTAGATCCTTTAAAATTTCAACATCGCTCGCTGGAAAGGTCTTTGTTACGACTATCAATTTAACATGGGCTGGAATTTCCGATTTAATTGTGGCGAGATTAGTTGCTAATTCTTCGCGTCGATTCATTTCCAAATTACCCCTGCCTGGCGCCCGGTGATTCCATCTCGTCGATATGAAAAATAATTTGGGTCTTCCATTACGCAACTTCCGTGATCATGAACAATTACATTTCGTAATTGGGATTTAAGCCCGGCCACTAAATCCAAGGTGTATTTACCAGTGAGTGGATAGGTATCTGAATCTGGATGTTGGAGCACAACGTCATTATGAATCTCTTGCGATACTTCATAGCAATTTCCGCAAATACTAGGCCCGATATATCCGGAGATTTTTTCTGCGCCTAAATC
>JBEGQQ010000103.1:0-3853 GCA_041180925.1 Actinomycetota bacterium | reverse complement strand
CTGAATAATTTAATGTGTTTCCAGTATCTTTATTGAAATCTGCTTTACATACGTCAATTAATGGCGCAGCAAAAGTTGCTCCAGAACCATTAATTGTTACTCCTGCAAATGCTGGTGTAGCACCGAACACTGCAGTTGCTAATGCGATTGCGATAATCGCTGTGCTCTTACGAGCCTTCATTTAGTTTCCCCTTTTTTGATTGTGGTACTTACAGGGCTCAACTTAAAGATTTAAAGGAAACCTACGCGGACTATGCGGGAAACGTTATTAGACGGTTTGGTTAACAGTAAGTGAACTAATTAACCGAAGCGACCAGTTACGTAATCTTCGGTTCGTTTATCTTTCGGAACCGAGAAGATGGTTTTGGTGTCGGCAGTCTCGATTAATTCGCCGGGACCGCCGTCCGATAAGAAAAAGGCGGTGTAATCAGATACACGCGCTGCCTGTTGCATATTGTGGGTCACAATCACGATAGTCATAGTTTGGGCCAGTTCGCGAATAGTTTCTTCAATTCGAAGTGTTGACCCTGGGTCTAGCGCCGAACATGGTTCGTCCATCAACAAAACTTTTGGTTGAACAGCTAACGAACGAGCAATGCATAAGCGCTGCTGCTGGCCGCCAGATAGCGCGCCACCATATTCATCTAATCGATCTTTAACTTCCTCCCACAAGCCAGCACGACGTAAACAAGTCTCTAGTAATTCATCGCGATTTTCAATTTTTAGTTGTGCCAGCTTTAATCCCGATAAAACATTTTCGGCGATTGTCATTGATGGAAATGGGTTAGGTTTTTGGAAAACCATACCGATCTGTAATCTAATTTTTGTTACATCAACACCAGATTGATAAATATCTGAACCATCAAGTAGAACTTCGCCAGCCATCGCGGCAGTCGGAATGAACTCATGCATTCGATTTAAAATTCTAATAAATGTTGATTTGCCGCAGCCAGATGGGCCAATTAGCGCAGTCACGGTGCCCTGATTAAAGTCGAGCGAGATATTTGAAACGGCATGCTTCTTACCAAACCAAGCATGAATATTTCTTGCCTCTAAGCCGGTTGTCATTTTTATCTCCTCGTTATGCCCGTCCACGGCGATTACCTAAGACGCGTGCCAAGGTAAAGAACGCCATTACTAATGCCATCAAAACAAAGATTCCTGCCCACGCACGTGCAATTGATTGATCTGTGCCGAGGGAGAACGCCTTCCAAATGTAATAAGGAAGTGCCGAACTATTTCCGCTAAATGGATTTAAATTAACGGCATCGGCGCCACCTACAGTTAACAACAGCGGTGCTGTTTCACCCGCCACGCGCGCAATTCCTAGGATTACCGCAGTAATTAATCCACTGCGCGCCGCCGGTAGCACAATCATTGCCACGGTGCGCCACTGAGTCGCACCAAGTGCTAATCCAGCTTCGCGCAAATCAGGTGGAATTAATTTCAAAACTTCTTCCGCAGTTCTGGCCACCGTTGGAATCATCAAAATCGCCAGCGATGCAGCGCCGGCAATATTTGAATATTGATTACCTAATTGGATCATCCAGACGGCGTAGATAAATAACCCCGCCACAATTGATGGCACACCTGACATAGCTTGAACAAAGAATCGAACTATGCCGGAAAATTTGCCTTTGATTTCCGTTAAATATAACGCAGTCAAAATTCCAATTGGTACCGACAAAATTGAAGCGAAGAAAATTAAATAGCCGGTTCCGATAATGGCATGTAGTAAGCCGCCTTCATTTGGTGGAGCATCGGCTGATGTGACTGACATGTCATTTACAAACATCGTCCAATTGAGCCCCGGAATACCTTTGGCAATAATTTCCAGCAAAATAGAACCAACTGGAATAATCAAAAATGTTCCAGTGATATAAATTAGAACACTTGTAACAGCGTTAAAAGCCGCTTTGCGATCGCGCCGAATATAATTTACAACGCCCGATACCACCATTGCCGTGAATAAAAGCGATACAACAAATCCCAATTTGCCGCTTAGCGGCGAAAAGGCAATTATTAAAAAAGAAATCAATACGGTTAATAAGACTCCAATGAAATCTGGTACTAAGTCTTTTGGTGTTGGACGCCACGGATGCTTTGGGGCTGCAATCGTCATTATTTGCGCACCGTCCTATTAATAATCAAATTCGCCAAGAAATTTACGATCAAGGTAACCAAAAAGAGCACCAATCCAGCGGCCATCAAGGCTTGTAATTCAGCTTTATCGGCTTCACCAAATTTGTTAACAATCATTGAGGCAACTGAACCACCAGCGCTTAGCAATACCTCGGGACGAATGTCGTAAACCAAATTTAAAACGGTATAAACCGCAACAGTTTCACCAAGTGCACGACCAAGACCAAGCATCGCGCCACCAATTACTCCGCCGGCGCCATAAGGAATCACTACAGCTTTGATCATGGTCCATTTAGTTGCACCAAGTGCATATGCTGCTTGGATTCGATCAAGCGGTGTCTGCGCAAAAACTTCGCGCGAAATTGAAGTAATAATCGGGACAATCATGATTGATAAAACCAAGCCAGCAATAAACGGCGAACGAGAATAAGCCGGTGCTGGCATATCGAAAATTGGAATAAAACTTAGATATTTATGAATTAATTTCGCCCAATATTCCGCATGGGGCATCAATACGAAATAGCCCCAAAGTCCATAAACCACTGATGGAATTGCCGCCATAATGTCGATGACGATAACCATTGGTTTCTTTAGCCAATCTGGTGCGTAATAAGAAAGAAATAGTGCAGAACCAACTGCAATCGGAAAACCAAAAAAGAGCGCGATTAAACCGAGCACAAGCGTTCCGTAAAGCATTGCGCCAATTCCGTAATTTGCTGGAGTTCCGGCATCTGGTATTGCGTTCTGCCATTCAAAACCAGTTAAGAATTTCAATCCTTCGGTTTTTAAAACATTGAATCCATTAAATAAAAGAAATAAAGAAATTAGTCCAAGCACAATTAATGAAAAGAATCCGCCGCCAGTAACGATTGCGCTAAATACCCGATCAGATTTTCTGGGTTCGGTCGTAATCGTTCGTGGAGTAGGCATGCTCACGAGAGGGATACTGCCCGTTACCCAGACATTGGGGGTAGAAATTAGGTGAACGGAAGGTTAACGAAAACTTAAATTGTGGAATCGATGGCGAGCGCGGCTATCTTTGCGCGGTGGCGAGTGAACATCCTCATCTGGTTTGGGTCGATTGCGAAATGACCGGGCTGGATTTGGCGACCGATGCGCTGGTCGAGATTGCCGTATTAGTAACCGATTCCGATTTAAATGTGATTGGCAAAGGCGTCGATTTTGTAATTAAATGCGAACCAGCAAAGTTGGAAGCCATGACTGAATTTGTTAAAAAGATGCACACAGATTCGGGATTGTTACCGCTAATCCCAGATGGAATTTCAATGGCTGATGCCGAAGAAAAGATTTTGAAATATTTAGCAGAATCTGGCGTCGTCGAAGGTAAATCCCCGATTGCAGGAAATTCCGTTAACTTTGATCGCGGTTTTATCGAACGCGATATGACAAACTTTGCCAAGATGCTGCATTACCGAACCATTGATGTCTCTTCTATTAAAGAATTGGCTAGGCGTTGGTATCCAAAGGTCTACTTCAAGTCACCTACTAAGACTGGTAACCACCGAGCGCTGGGCGATATTAAAGATTCAATTGCCGAACTTGCTCATTACCGCGCCAATTTATTCGCGATTACTCCAGAAAATTAAACCGCTACAATTAGCCACGCAACATGGTGGATGTAGCTCAGCTGGTAGAGCATTCGGTTGTGGTCCGAAATGTCGCGGGTTCGAGCCCCGTCATTCACCCCAAG
>JBEGQQ010000102.1:0-5871 GCA_041180925.1 Actinomycetota bacterium | reverse complement strand
TTTTAATGCCAACATACAATGAATCAGAGAATATTCTTAAAATCTGCAATGATTTGGAAAAATTGAAATTTGATACAGCAGAACATTCCGTTTTAGTAATTGATGATGGTTCGCCAGATTTAACGGCTAATTTGGTTGATAATCAGAATTTCAACAAAATAACCGTTCTTCACCGTTCCAAAAAATCGGGTATTGGTCCAAGTTATTTGGCTGGAATTAACCATGCCTTAAACGACAGCTCGATAACACATCTGGTCACAATGGATGCAGATGGTTCGCATCAAATCATCGATCTGATTTCTTTAATTGATACCGCTATTTCAAATCCAGAAATGTTAATTATTGGCTCGAGATGGATATCTGGCGGCAGCATCACCAACTGGCCAAAATATCGACAACTAATCAGCAAATTGGGCACCTGGTATGCCAGGAAAATGCTTCGAATCAACATCTCAGATATCACCGGTGGTTTTCGGGTTTATCCAATTGAATTAATCAAAAAAATTGAGATTGATCGAATTTCCTCAAATGGATATTGCTTTCAAATTGAAATGGCGCTAGCTGCAATTCAAACTGGGGCCCAATACGTAGAAGTTCCAATAAATTTCATCGAACGAAGCGCTGGGCGTTCGAAGATGACCTGGCGAATTGCCGCTGAGGCAATAGTCCAAGTAACTCGTTGGGGTTTCGCGTTACGCGGTATAGGTAACGCCGATAAGTTACATTATGTTAAGTAGTTTGGAATTCAGATACCGGCGGGCAGGCGCAGATTAGATTTCGATCCCCGTGCGCCCCATCCACTCGCCCAACCATTGGCCAGTATTTATTTCTAGTTCCCATGAGAGATGAATTTGCGGTTAAACCAGCTGGAAATGCCGCAACTTCACGAGAGTAAGGCGCCGCCCATTCTTTTTTAAGTAGCGCAGCTGCCGTATGTGGCGCATTTCGTAGCGCGCTCTCCTCCACCATGATGTTTCCGGTTCGAATTTCATTAATTTCGATAGCAATCTGGCGCATGGCAGAGATAAATCTTTCGATCTCAATTAAGTCTTCGGATTCGGTTGGTTCCACCATCAAAGTTCCCGGAACTGGGAAACTCATAGTTGGCGCATGGAAACCAAAATCCATCAAGCGTTTGGCAACATCATCGACAGTCACGCCAGTTTCTTTTGTAATTGTTCGTAAATCCAAGATACATTCATGAGCAACCAGCGAATTCTTTCCAGTGTAAAGAATCGGAAAATCATCTTTTAATTCATTTGCGATGTAATTGGCTGACAAAATTGCCATTGATGTGGCCTTTGTTAGCCCATCGCCGCCCATCATCGCGATATAGGACCAGGAAATTGGCAAAATACTTGCCGAACCATAAGGCGCTGCAGATATTGGTCCCGGTCCAGTCTCTGGCCCACAGTCTGGATCTAACGGATGGTTAGGTAGATATGGCGCTAAATGAGATTTAGAAATTACCGGACCAACACCAGGGCCGCCGCCGCCATGTGGGATACAAAAAGTTTTATGCAAATTCAGATGCGAAACATCGGCACCGAATTTTCCTGGTTTGGCTAAGCCAACTAAAGCATTTAAATTTGCGCCATCAACATAAACTTGTCCGCCTGCCGCGTGTACCAGTTCGCAAATTTCTGAGATTGCCTCTTCGAAAACACCATGGGTCGAAGGATAAGTGATCATAAGTGCTGCTAATTCGCTGGCGTAATTATTAATTTTAGATTTCAAATCAGCTAACGAAACATTGCCCTGTTCATCACATTCGACTACCACCACTTTCATGCCGGCCATAACTGCACTAGCTGCATTAGTGCCATGGGCACTTGATGGAATTAAACAAATTTTGCGATCTTTGCCGTTGTTTGAATCGAGATACTTGCGAATTGCCAGTAAACCAGCAAACTCGCCCTGCGAACCTGCGTTAGGTTGAAGTGAAACTGCGTCATAGCCTGTGATATCAATTAAAAATTGCGATAATTCGAAAATCAATTTTCTAGTACCAACTGAGTCAGTTTTAGGCGAGAACGGATGGAGGTTGGCAAATTCAGACCAAGTTACAGCTTCCATTTCGGTTGTCGAATTTAGCTTCAT
The DNA here is from genome assembly GCA_041180925.1 of Actinomycetota bacterium. Classification (GTDB taxonomy): domain Bacteria; phylum Actinomycetota; class Actinomycetes; order Nanopelagicales; family Nanopelagicaceae; genus ZLKRG08. The sequence goes on along the minus strand of JBEGQQ010000102.1, from coordinate 3,771 downwards.
GGTGCAAGATCCGAGCGGAATCATGGTTCGATCCAGCGCTAAATCGCGATCTGCCAACGTGCGCAAATATCGCAACATCGCGGTTTCGTTATGTAATGTATTAAAAATCGGATGGGTTAGAAATTCTGATTTACGATTTAACGTGTTAGGTATTCCAGAGACGCTCTCCCCTATCTGGACCCCTAAAATTTCAGCTAAATCTGATTCAAGAGTGGCATCGGTGGTTTCATCAAAAGAGATACCAATTTGATCGGCGCCAATTTCTCGTAAGTTAATGTTTTTAGCCCGAGCTTTAGCAATTACATCAGGATTGGCCTTAATGGTAATTGTGTCGAAAAAGGTTTTTTCAACGCCAAGTGCCTTGGCAAATTTTCCGGTGCGTTGATGGATTTCTTCTGCAATTTTTCTTAAACCAGCCGGTCCGTGCCACATCGAATAAAGGGCGCTCATAACTGCGAGCAAAACTTGAGCCGTGCAGATATTGCTCGTTGCCTTGTCGCGACGGATGTGTTGTTCTCGGGTTTGAAGTGCCAGCCTAAAAGCCGGTGCACCATGTGAATCAATACTTTGTCCAACTAACCTTCCCGGTAAAGATCGCTCTAATCCTTTTCGTACCGCCATAAACCCAGCATGCGGGCCGCCAAATCCCATTGGCACGCCAAAACGTTGCGCCGAACCGATTGCGACATCGGCACCCCATTCACCTGGCGCTTTGATTAAAGTTAGCGCCAATAAATCACAGGCTGCGATTACGATCGCTTTTCGAGACTTAGCAATTGCAGTCAGTGATGAATAATCAAAAATTTCACCATAAGTATTTGGATACTGAACCAAAACACCAAAATAATTTTCAGTGATTTCATCAAAATTATCTGGATGAAATGTCTTTACTTCGATTCCTATCGGTTTAGCTCTAGTTTGAATAACTGCCAAGGTTTGTGGATGTACGTTTTCGTCAACTAGGAAAACGCCCTCGTTATCCGAAGAGCGTTGCGCTAACGTCATTGCCTCTGCAGCCGCGGTCGCTTCATCTAACATCGAGGCATTTGCGATATCTAACGCAGTGAAATCGGTGATCATGGTTTGAAACGCAAATAGAGCCTCTAAGCGACCTTGCGAAATCTCAGGTTGATAAGGTGTGTAAGCCGTATACCAGGCAGGATTTTCTAATACATTTCGAAGCACAACTGGTGGGGTGATTGTTCCGTAATATCCCATTCCAATTAGATTTCGAGCAACATTGTTTTGATTGGCGAAATCATGAAGCTTAGAAATTGCCTCAACTTCAGAGATTGCAGGTGGGAGCTTGTTAGATAACTTTTCGGATAGTTTTATTGATTCCGGAAGAACCGCTGCGATAAATTCATCTAAGTTTTTGTAACCTAAAGAATCCAACATAATCTGAGTTTGCGCGCCATTTGGTCCAATATGACGCGAAACGAAAGACACTAAAAACTCCCCTCTTAATTAAGTTGCAACGAAGGGAAGTTTATTAAAAATTAGGCTAAACGTTGATTTCTACGAAGCGCCAATTCGTCATTTGAAACGCCGCTGACGAAATGACCATCAACTTCACCTTGAAGGTTTGCCAGCGAGCCTTCAACCTCGGTCGCTACTTTTCCAACTGCAATACCAAAGACCCCTTGGCCACCTTGTAATAGGTCAATGATTTCATCTGGCGAGGAACATTCATAAATTGATGCTCCATCGCTCATTAATGTCATTCGCTCTAAATCAGTAATACCTCTGGAACGCAAATGTTCCACTGCGGTACGAATATTTTGTAGGGAGACGCCTGCATCCAATAATCTTTTTACAATTTTCAAAACTAAAATATCTCGAAAGCCGTAAAGACGCGCGCTTCCTGATCCGGAGGCAGTTCTAATTGTTGGCTCTACTAAACCAGTTCGCGCCCAGTAATCCAATTGGCGATAGGTAATTCCGGCTGCTGAACATGCTGTAGCGCCGCGATAGCCAATTTCTGGGGCCTCTGAGTTCATTGGGGAAACTCTTTTCTATAAAAAACTGGGGATGAGGGGTTAAATTTAAGTCTTTCCCGCTCTGGAAACAATCACCGACACGCTTGAAACCTCAAGTCGAGGTTTAAACTTCTACGCGAAATCCTCTGGGCTAACCTCATCAAGGAACTCTTTAAATTTCTCAATCTCATCATCGCCAGCCTCTGGTAGATCAATCCCCACCTCGCTGATCAATCCTTCTGAAACCAAGATTGTCGCTCCGGTTCTTATCGCGATTGCGACCGCATCTGACGGTCTAGCGGAAACTTTCTGCTCCTGCCCTGCTGAATCAATCAACACTAAATCGGCATAGAAAATGCCAGCTTCTATTTTCGTAATATGAACCGAGCGCAATTGGCATCCGGTAGCACTTATCAATGAGACAACCAGATCATGGGTCAACGGTCTTGCACTTTTCAATTTTTGTTCTGCAAAGGCGATGGCAGTTGCTTCAACGGTGCCAACCCAAATGGGAATGTAACGGGTACCAGAAATCTCTTTGAGTAACACAATCGGTTGATTAGATGGCATTTCGATTCGAACGCCAACCAATTCAACTGGAATCATTATTTACTTCTATTTAGTCCGGAACGAACCAGCGACGCATGAAGCTTGACCGATAACGCGGCTATTTCACGTTGAACTTCTTCAGCGCGGGCTTTAGCTTCGACACTCTTTTGACGTTGCAAAGGTGTAACCACTTGCTCAATTAATCCGATCTCGCGATCGGCCGCAGTTTTAAAAGCCCTTAAATGTCTCGCTTCAATACCAAAGGCAGCTAATTCCGCAATTGCTTTTGCCGTGGCTAGCGCATCGCCGTCAAAATGTCGGCCTCGTTGCGAAATTAATCCGTGGCTCTCTAATTCGACGAGTTGAGCATCATTTAAGCCACTGGCCTTCAATAGCTCGTCACGAGATAACCGTAGATCCTGCGCTTGGCCAAAATGCGCCGAACTTATATCGCCATCTTTAGTTGCCAGCTTTGGCGCTGGAGCGCTGACCCCATTTCCGGGTTCTAAACCGCGATCTAGCGCATCTAAATTTTCTTTGATTACTCGCAATGGCAGGTATTGATCTCGTTGGGCCAATAGAACATAGCGAAGTCGTTCTAAATCTTGAGCGGTGAATTTACGATAGCCAGACGGGGTGCGCTGCGGTTCGATTAAACCTTCTGATTCTAGAAATCTGATTTTTGAAATCGTAATATCCGGAAAATCGTTTCGAAGTCGCCCCAATACCTCTCCGATACTTAGATAGGCCCGTGCCGGTACGCTCATTATTTCTCCCCCGAATTTTGCACAAATAACATGTGGAACTTTCCGAATTGAATTTCATCACCATGATTTAAAGTTGCCCGAGCAATCGAATTATTATTTACATAAGTTCCATTGAGTGATCCCAAATCTTGCAATTCAAAGATTTGCTCCCGGTGGTGAATCACGGCATGTTTGCGAGAAACCGTTATATCGTCTAAGAAAATCTCATTTTCGCTTGCTCTGCCGATTGTGATTTCATCTGATTTGAGCAGAAAGCGCTCACCCCGATTAGGTCCCCGATGAATGATTAACATGGCATCGCTCGGATTTAACTCTTTGATTAGAGCTACTTCCTCGCCACTCAATTGATCAAGCGCTGAAGGCTCTTTAATAGAGCGAAGTCCTAGATTAATTGTTGATGTTGGTTCGTAGTGGCTAGCTTTCTCGCTCACGTTCTACCCCCTCAACTTCAAGTTGAGGCTGAACCTATTGCCCGC
>JBEGQQ010000101.1:0-2749 GCA_041180925.1 Actinomycetota bacterium | reverse complement strand
AACTTGCCAACTCCAGGTTTATGAACTTCGACAGCTAGAAAAGAAACATCAGGCATCGCTTTTGCAATTTTTGCTGTGGCCTCACCCATGCCAAAACCGATCTCCAAAATTCGTGACTTGGCCTCTGGAAATATTGCCTTCAAATTAATTTCGCCGTCATTTGGCAGACCAAATTTCTCCCAATAAGCATTGAAGGCAGCTTCTTGATGCGCTGTGATGCGGTTACCTCGTAATCGGTAAGTCAGAATCCGCTCGCGTTGCATAAAGTAAGCCTTTCAGATTTGATGTCCCATATTCAAATTACCTAAAAGGAGTTTCTTGTGCCAGGAATAAACCTGACTAGCGCCGAAGCAGCAGAGCGTTCAAAGAATCTCAAAATCCATCATTACCAAGTTGATTTAGATGTAACTAAAGGCGCCGAAACTTTCTACAGCAAATGCGTTGTTACCTTTAGCGCAACGCCTGGCAGTAAAACATTTATCGATGCTTGCGCCAAAAAAGTAATCGGCGCAAAACTAAATGGTAAAGATGTGGATGTTTCAAATTACGATGGCGAAACAATTTTCCTTACCGATTTGGCAGCGGAAAATGAATTAATTGTTGAACTGGATGCAATCTATTCAAAAACTGGCGAAGGGCTCCATCGCTTCGTCGACCCAGCGGACAATGAGGTCTATCTGTATAGCCAACACCAAGTAGCCGATACTCGCCGCACTTTTGCATCATTTGATCAACCAGATTTAAAAGCGACTTATTCATTTTCGGTGATTGCACCAGATCATTGGGAGGTAATCTCAAACGGTCCAGTCGAGTCAGTTACCGAAATCGGTGGTTCAAAACTTTGGAAATACAAAAAGACCCAAAAGTTTTCTACCTATTTAACTTGCTTTGTTGCGGGTCCCTATTACAAAGTCGAAGATGTTTATAAAGGCGAAAAAGAAGTACCGCTTGGGATCTACTGCCGCAAATCTTTAGCGCAGCATTTAGATGCCGATGAAATTTTCAAGATCACAAAACAGGGCTTTGCTTTCTATGAAAAAGAGTTCGGTTTAGCTTATCCATTTGATAAATACGATCAATTAGCTGTGGCCGAATTTAATGCCGGCGCAATGGAAAATGTTGGCTGCGTGACTTTTGCCGAAGATTATTTTGTATTCCGAAGCAAAGTAACTGATAAAAATTACAACTGGCGGGCCAACGTTATTTTGCATGAAATGGCACATATGTGGTTTGGTGATTTAGTAACAATGCAATGGTGGGATGACATTTGGTTAAATGAATCCTTCGCCGAATGGGCTTCTTATTACACAGCCGAAAAAGCAACCAGATTTAAAAATTCTTGGACTGTGTTTAACTCTGAGCGAAAAAATTGGGCCTACCGCCAAGATCAACTCTCCTCTACCCATCCAATTGCTGTTGATATGGACGATCTTGAAGCAGTTAAAAATAATTTTGACGGAATTACATACGCAAAAGGCGCATCAGTTCTGCAACAACTGGTCTGGCATGTTGGCAAAGAGAATTTCTTAGCTGGGCTCCGGAAATACTTTTCCAAGCATGCCTGGGGAAATACCAAACTGCGCGACTTATTAGTTGAACTTGAAGAAACTAGCGGACGAGATTTAACGCCGTGGGTCAAAACTTGGCTCCAAACAGCTGGGGTAAATACCTTCCGAACCAAAGTTGAATTTGCCGGCGAAAGCTATAAATCAATTTCAATTTTGCAAGAAGCACCAAAAATTCCTGCTGGCTCAACTGAGCTACGCCCGCACCGAATGGCGATTGGGTTGTATGACTTATCTGGTTCCAAATTAATTCGCCGCAAATCTGTTGAATTAGATGTCGCAGGCAACGAAACTAATGTTCCCGAACTAGCTGGTGAAAAAATTGCCGATTTAATTTTGGTAAATGACCACGATTACAGCTACGGCAAAATTCGATTCGATGAAAAATCGTTAGATACCCTTTCAAGCCACCTAGGTGATATCGAAGATCCATTAACTCGCGCACTTTGCTGGTCAGCAACTTGGGATATGCATCGCGATGGCGAATTGTCCGCAAGTAAATATGTTCCGATGGTGCTAAAGGCAATCGGGAAAGAGACAGATGTAGCTGTCGTTGCAATGACATTAGGACAACTAGAAACGGCCGTAGAAATTTATGCGGCTGACGCAAATCGAACCAAACTTCGCCAGTTACTTTCCGATTCACTTTGGGAGCTTTTGAATAAATCCGAACCAGGCAGCGATCTGCAACTTCAATTTGCCCGAAATTTTGCCAACGCAGCAATCGGAGAAGCGGTTGGAAAAGTCCGCGATTTGTTAGATGGAAAATTAACTGGGCTAGTTGTTGATGCCGATCTACGCTGGCATTTCTTATGTAACTTAGTTGAAAAAGGTAATGCGACGGCTGCCGAAATTGATGCCGAAGCAAAAAGTGACAATACGGCTAACGGTAAAAAATCCGAAGCATTTGCTCGAGCTGCTTTTGCTGATAAATCAATCAAAGCGGAAACTTTCAATTCAATTATGAATGATGACCTTTCAAATCACATACTGCTTTCAAAAATTCGGGGCTTAATGCGCCCAACTCAACGCGAACTTTACGAGCCATTTGTGGATCAATATTTTGCAAATGTTCTAAATATCTGGGAAACCAAGAGTTACGAAACAGGGCGCGCTATTGGCCAATTACTATTTCCAACGTATCTAGTTAATGATTCAACTTTGGCAAAAACAGATAATTGGTT
>JBEGQQ010000100.1:0-4930 GCA_041180925.1 Actinomycetota bacterium | reverse complement strand
GACTGGAGTCCAGCCACTTACACCTGCAAACACCCAAGAAATTGCCCAAATTACGCCAACCCAAAGTAGCGCTTTTAATTTATCGGTCAGTTCTAACCATCTAGCAATTGCCGGTTGGAATAAAACAATAGTCGCAGTATTTGCCGCCCAAATTATGCCGAGCCACTTAGGTGAAACGCCAAGCACTTCAACGATGAATAAAGGAAGGCCGGCAATCGCTGCGGAATAGCCAAATGACACCAAAAGTAAATTTGCAGAAGTCAATTGAAGTAGTTGTTTAATCCTAAAAACTTGAGCATAACTTCCGGTTGGCGGTTCACGGTGGTTATCGCGCTTTCCAACAAAGCTCGGAAGTGAAATCATCAAAATCAAATAGATCAGAAATGTCGATCCATCCACAAGATAAAGTGTTTGAAAAGATCCTAAATCTTTTGCTTCGACAATTAGAGCTGAAAGAATTCCACCAATTCCGTAGCCGACATTTAGCATCATGAAATTAAAGGCAAATATTTTTGGCCGATGAGCTTCGTCAGTTATCCGTGTTAGTGCAGTGATCTGCCCTGGCCAAATTCCCGCATCGCCAATCGCCATTAAAGTGGAGACAACAAATACCGAAACTTTGGTGTCTACGAGAGCCAAACCAAATGTGCCGATTGCTCGCACAATTAGCCCCGTAATTACAACTGCTCTGGCCCCAAAAATATCAATCGCGCTGCCAATAATTGGATTTAAGATCAAGCCAACGACTGCCATCCAAGCAAGGGCAACACCAGAAAAAGTCGTTGAAAAATCCCGAATCGTCGTTAAATAAACCATAAATAACGACATCGTTAAACCATTGCCGATTGAATTAATTAAATTGCCGATTACCAATCGACGAGAGTAAGAGTTAAGTAATCCAGTGAAGTCTTTGATATGAAAAAACGGCAATTTCACGTACGCGAACCTATCTCATTTAACAAGTTAGACTTTCCGCGTGGGTTTTTCCTTTGAAATAAAGCACGATTCGACTAATTCATTAGCGCGCGTCGGAACTATTTCCACCCCTCATGGCGAGATCCAAACACCTGCATTTATTCAAGTTGGCACAAAAGCTACGGTAAAATCTGTTCTACCATAAACTATGCGCGAAATTGGAAGCCAAGCGTTACTGTCTAATGCTTATCACTTATATCTGCAACCAGGTCCAGATATTTTGGATGAAGCCGGTGGGCTTTCAAAATTTATGAATTGGAATGGACCAACTTTTACTGATTCTGGTGGTTTTCAAGTTCTTTCACTTGGCGTGGGATTTAAAAAAGTTTTGGCGATGGATGCGCAAACTTTTAGAGCAGATGATGTCATCGCCGATGATAAGGAACGGCTAGCTCATGTTGACGACGAAGGTGTTACTTTTAAATCGCATTTAGATGGATCAATGCATCGGTTTTCGCCTGAAATTTCCATGCAGATTCAACATAAAATTGGTGCCGACATCATGTTTGCATTCGACGAATGCACAACGCTGCACAACACTCGCGGTTACCAAGAACTGGCCTGCGAGCGAACCCATGCCTGGGCGCTTCGTTGTTTGGATGAACATCAACGGTTAACTGAACTCAGGAGCAATAAGCCATACCAAGCGCTTTATGGCGTTATCCAAGGTGCGCAATATGAAGATCTGCGCCGTAAGGCAGCAAAAGATTTGGGTGCGATGGAATCTAGCGGGATTAAATTCGATGGTTTCGGCATTGGTGGCGCGCTAGATAAAAATGAAATGGGCGAAATTGTTCGATGGGTTAACGAAGAATTGCCAATCGATAAACCTAAACATTTATTGGGAATTGGCGCACCAGAAGATTTATTTGTTGGAATTGAAAATGGCGTTGACACTTTCGATTGTGTCCTGGCATCACGGATTGCTCGGACCAGCGCTGTTTATACAAAGACTGGCCGATTCAATGTTTCAAATGGTCCACATAAAACTGAATTCTTTCCAATAGATGACACCTGTGATTGCTACACCTGCCGTAACTACACCCGGGCTTATTTAAATCATCTCTTCCGGGCGAAAGAGATGCTGGCGGCAACCCTTGCCACAATTCATAATGAAAGATTTATCGTTCGATTAGTTGATCAGATACGCCAATCACTAATCGCTGGAAATTACCAAGAATTTAAAGATGATTTCTTGGGGCGGTACGACATCAAATCTGGGACTGGCCACTAATTCGTTTCCGGGCCAATTTTTTGGCAGGTGGCTCGTGGCCCAAGATTGCGCTCAAGATTTCTAGTAGAACTCGGGCAAGTTTTAACCAGAACTTGCGGCGCTTTTTCAATCCTAATAATTCTCGATCAAAATCTTCTAACGTAGCAATTGCCGCATTTGCCATTACCGAATAGAACAAAAGACCTGCCCGAGAAAATGGTGGGCGTAAAATAAATTTAACAACATCCTCAGTTTTTTCAGTTCGACCTAATTCTTCTTTTCGAAAGCGTGCCAACTCTGCTTCCATCTCTGCCAAAGATTCGGGCGCATGGTCGAGGCCTAATGGAATCGCACTCTTTGCCCACTCTTTAATGTATTGATCAGCACCTTTATCGATTTTGTAACCAAGTGCTATGTGCGATTTTAAAAATGCATCAGTGAATGCACAATGAACCCAAAGTAAGAACTTTGGATTTTTGGCTTCGTAGTGTTCCAACTGTCCGTCATGATTCTTAAATTCACCAACTACTCGCTCGTGCATTTCGTTAACTCGGCGAGCTTCGCGCTCAATGGCTTCAGTTGAACCAAAAGTTGTGATTGTTAACCATTTAGTGGTGCCAATCAAGCGGCCAACAGGATCAGTTTCATACCTTGAATTTTGAGCAACGCCTGTCAGCGCTGCGGGATGGGCTGCTTGCAATAACAACGCACGAACGCCACCGACAATGGTCGAGATACAACCATGAACTTGCCAGACAGCGCTATCTGGACCAAATAATCCAGCGTCACCGGTTTCCATCTCGGTTACCCAGATCGGAGCGCCATCTTTTGAACCGGAAACAGTTTCGCGAAATTTATTCGCGAGCGGCTTGGTTAGTGGAAACGAACTCAAATCCATGTTTTGATTTTATCGAGATAAACTTAAGTCCATGAACCAAAACTATGCTCGCGAAGCTAAGCAACGTTGGGGTGAGACCGATGCGTATAAAGAATCGGAACGACGGACTGCCAAATACTCAAAAGATGATTTTGAAAACGCTGCCAAAGCACAAGAGCGGGCGATTGGATTATTTATTGAAGCAATGGATGCCAATCTGTCATCTGAATCTACTGAAGCAATCGCGGCAGCTGAGGCGCATCGAACAGCCATTAGTGACTGGTATTACGAGTGCAGCAAGGAAATGCAAGTCGGATTAACCCAGATGTATTTAGCCGACGCAAGATTTACCGATTTTTATGAATCGCGTCGTGTTGGATTGGCCCAGTTCGTACACGACAGCATTGTGGCCAGCGCAAGCCGCTAACGAGCCTTTTACCTTTTATATCGCTCCCGCTAGGCTCTCTCAGATGTCCAGCCTGACTACGGGGAAAACTGCGGCCATTGAGGGTCGCTCTCCTGCGCGCCTGGCCTGGGAGCGATTAAAGCGCGACCGAACCGCCAAGATCTCAGGCGCAATAATTTTGTTCATCATTACCATGGCTGCCATTGCGCCGGTATTTACTTGGATTTTGCACACTACACCGAATGAATTTCATTCAGAAACAATCGATTCAAGATTTGGCACTGTGCCACTTGGAAAATTTGGTGGCATCTCAACCCAACATTGGTTTGGCGTCGAGCCTCGAACTGGCCGCGATATTTTCTTGCGTTTTGTTTACGGTGCGCGTACTTCGTTACTTATTGCGCTTTCAGCAACAATTTTGGCAACATTACTCGGCGTATTTATTGGTTTAGTTTCAGGATTTTTCCGCGGAAAAGTTGACCTATTTTTGTCCCGAACAATGGAAATAGTTTTAGCTTTCCCATCTATTCTTTTTGCACTTGCAGTTACACCGGTATTGGAAAACATTCTTGAAGGTTTTGGTTTGCCAGGTGGAAATAGCACTCGGATTCCGGTAATGATTTTCGTATTGGCTATGTTTGGTTGGCCATATATTGGGCGCATTGTTCGTGGCCAAGTAATTTCACTTCGCGAACGAGAATTTGTCGAAGCCGCCCGGGCCATGGGTGCCAGCCGCTTCCATTTAATTTTCCGCCAAATTTTGCCAAACCTTTGGGCGCCAATCTTGGTTACGGTAGCGCTAAATATTCCTACATTTATTACCGCCGAAGCGGCTCTTACCTTTTTAGGAGCTGGCGTAATCGATCCAACTTCTGATTGGGGCGCCATGTTGTTAGCCTCAGTACCGTTCTATAACACCGATCCGACTTACACCTTTATTCCGGGTTTTGGTTTATTTGTTTTAGTTTTAACTTTTAATTTATTCGGAGATAGCGTGCGCGATGCGCTCGACCCAAAGAGTTCCCGGTAGAACATATGACTATCGGGTCTGCACAACCCCTACAGAAAGGACTCAAATGAGTCTATTGAAGAAGGCAGTTGTTGGCTTAGGAGCTACTGCACTTGTTGCAACAGTTGTTGTAGCACCTTCAGCTAATGCTGCTAAAACATATAACGGACCTGTAACCGTAAAGGGTGCAGTTCGTGGTGGAACAATTACCGATATCGCTCAAGGCGATTTCGAGCATATTGATCCAGCTCGTGTATATGTTGGCGGAACCCTTGATCTATATCGTCTATTTATCCGTACCTTGACTCAGTTCAAGACAGTAAATGGCACGATTACAACTGTTCCGGATTTGGCATCTGAAATGCCAACCACAAAAGATGGCGGTTTAACTTGGGTTTACAAGTTACGCCAAGGATTGAAGTATGAAGATGGCAAGACCATTACTTGTGA
>JBEGQQ010000099.1:0-3047 GCA_041180925.1 Actinomycetota bacterium | reverse complement strand
GGAATCGTTCTGATGAAGGCGGAAGTTTGGAAAGCCTTGATTCAAGGGAATTGGCTGCAGGTAGCAGGAAATTAAGCTGGGGCGATCGCCGAAAATATATTCGATTCACACCGTTCAATTTCTTAGATGAAGCTCCTAAAAGCTTGGCTCGTCAAATTGAAAAAGTTTCAACTCTCTTTGCACGCATAGTTTTGGATGCCAGATATTTAAGAGTAATTTTTACGAATATTTCTTGGCTGACGTTGCCTGCGGCAATTTGGTTTTCTTATCAAGGAACTAGAGAAATTCAAAACTTAGCAGTCCCGATGAGTTTTGGTTTTACATTGACTTTGATTTTAATTGGCTTATTTGACTCATTCGCAGGTTTAGTCGGCGCTTTCATTTACCTTGATTTAGTTTTTGCTAACGGACATTTAGATAGTAAAAATTCATTGCTATTTTCCATTGGTTACGTTTCGCTCTTTTTCGCCCCAGCCTTGATTGCAAGCAAATTCCGGCCACTCCATCGCTCCATAAACTATGAGAATGATTGGTGGACTCGATTTACTGATTATGCGCTGGGGGCTTTGCTAACTGGTTTTGCAACCGCCTCACTAGTCAAAGCACTTAATGGGCTCTATGGATATGAACTCCAAATCACAAAATATGCTGGGAAAATTGGTGTCTATGTTGCTTTGACGCTTTTGGTCCGGATGCTAATTGAGGAGTTTGCTTGGTACTTATATCCAAATCGAACCCGTGAATTACATTTCCAATTGACGCCAGATGGTGCAATTAAAAAGAGTAAAGCACTAATTTTGAAAATTGCCTTACTTCTATTTTTTTCCTATCCATTAATCGGATGGAACAGATACTTGGCAATCGGCCTGGCCGTAGTGTTTGGCCCACAGTTACTAAGTTTTGTAAGTTCTAGATTTGTTAAACCGAAATTCCTCTCCTATATAAATCCAAGAGGCGCGGTTCGAATTGTTACTTTGGGAATTATTGGTATCGCCGTAGTTCAAACCTTGACTATTCATGGTTATACCGATCAGCAAATCCTGTTAAATACTTTTATTTTTGCGCCGATTCCGGCAGCTATTTTTTCTTTGATGGATCAATTTACAAATCCGAAGCGAATTAAAGTCTCTGGCAGAAACCTCTACAAATATAGCTATCGCTATGGATATAGATTGATGGGAATACTTATTTTCATAACCTTGTGTGTACTTCTTTCGGGACATAACCCGATCGAAGAATTTCAAAAATTTTGGAATAACCCTTTCGATACTTGGAATTCGTTAACCTATAAATGGTGGCCGCAGGTTAAGGCTGATTATCAATCTCTGGCGCATTGGATAGCAGTAAAGCGCGGAGTCGCCTAGAAATTTAAACTAGTAAACTAAGCCAAATGCTTGGCTTTCTCTTTGATCTAGATGGAACTTTGGTTGATTCACATACTTCAATCGAAGTTTCGTGGTCGACCTTGGCTAAGGAAATCGGGGTAGCGGCGCCAAATATTTATGACATTCATGGCATCCCAGCCAGTGACACAATTAAAAAATATGCACCGAAATTAGCGGGCCAAGAGCTAGCTGACTTTGTAGATTTAATGGAAAGAACCGAAATCGAAACTGCGCCACTGGTAAAACCAGTCGATGGCGCGCTAGAAATAATTGATTACTTAAATCAAAAGAAAATTCCGTGGACCATCGTGACCAGTGGAACTTGGCCACTGGCAAAAGCTAGATTAGAAGCTGTTGGTTTGTACTTGCCTGAAAATAGCGTGACCTTCGATCAAGTAAAGCGCGGCAAACCAGATCCCGAACCATTTATTTTGGGCGCTGAAAGATTAGGGATGCCAGTTGGAAATTGTTGGGCAGTCGAAGATTCCAAAGGTGGTTTAAAGAGCGCGCAAGATGCCGGATGCAAAACAATTGCGATATTAACTAGCTATCGATCTGATGAATTACTTGGCGCCGATCATTACGTAACCAACTTGATGCAAATTGTGGAATTGGTCGGAATTTAAATGAGCCGCACTTATTACGTCGAAACTTATGGCTGCCAAATGAATGCCCATGATTCCGAACGCTTAACTGGGTTATTAGAAGCCGAAGGAATGGTGCCGGCCGAATCGGGCGAAGTGGCAGATGTAGTTGTATTTAATACCTGCGCTGTTCGCGAAAATGCAGATAACAAGTTGTATGGCAATTTATCTTTCTTCGCGCCGTTAAAGAAAAAGAATCCAAATCTACAAATCGCAGTGGGTGGGTGCCTGGCTCAAAAAGATAAAGAGTTAATCGTGCAGAAAGCACCTTATGTTGATGTGGTTTTTGGAACTCACAACATGGGATCGCTTCCAGTGTTATTAGAACGCGCGCGAATTGAAAAACAAGCGCAAGTAGAGATCAAAGAAGCGCTAGAACATTTCCCATCGCAACTGCCACAAAAACGCCACAGCGCATTTAGCGCCTGGGTATCAATCAGCGTCGGTTGCAATAACACTTGCACTTTCTGCATCGTGCCGGCGCTGCGCGGCGAATTAGTAAATCGCGAACCAGGCGAGATCATCAAAGAAGTCGAAGCTTTAGTAGAACAAGGCGTAATTGAAGTTACTTTGCTCGGCCAAAACGTAAATGCCTATCGCAATGGTGGCTTTGCCGATTTATTGCGCCAAGTTGGCAAAGTCGATGGTTTAGAGCGAATTCGATTTATGTCGCCACATCCACGCGATTTCACTGACGATGTCATCGAAGCAATGGCCGAAACGCCAAATGTGATGCCACATCTACATATGCCACTGCAATCTGGCAGCGATCGAATCTTGCAAGCAATGCGCCGCAGTTATCGCGTCGACAAATACATGGGAATTTTGGAACGAGTGCGCCAAGCAATTCCGCACGCCACAATTACCACTGACATCATCGTGGGCTTTCCTGGTGAAACCGAAAGTGATTTCCAAGGAACACTGGATGTTGTTAAAAATGCCCGCTTTACCGCCGCCTATACCTATCAATATTCAATTCGCCCGGGTACGCCAGCTGGTGAAATGGAAAACCAAATCG
>JBEGQQ010000098.1:0-4117 GCA_041180925.1 Actinomycetota bacterium | reverse complement strand
TTGGTCTGTTTAGTGGTTACCGCAATTACTTATGATGATGAAAATCGCGGATTACACGAACGCTTTAGCCGAACCAAATTAATTAGAACAAATTAAATTAACGCTTTCATTAACGTTTTGGAATTTTGATTCCCTTAGGCATCGGACCCTTTGGAATCGGCATGCTAAATCCGCCTACAGCGCGAAGGCGTGCTCGAACTTCACGTAGTTGGGCAGTGTTTAATTTTTTCGGCAATTTCTTTAAATGTTTCTGAAGTTTGCGAATTGGAACTCGATCTTCGCCATCGCCAACCAAAATTTCAGTGACTGGCACGCCCGGTACATAACGTTCGGTTTTGCGACGTTCATCTTGCAATAGTTGACGAACAGAACTTCCACCTTCGCCGACTAAAACCACGCCAGCTTTTCCAGCAGCGCGATGCACCATATCTTGATTTCGATTTACTGCGACAGCTGGAGTGGTCGTGTAACCGCGGCGAATCGCCATTAAAACTGAAGCTGCAGCGCCAAGTTGTCCTTCAATCGAGGCATAGGCAGCCGATTGCGCTTGGTTACTAAAGAAATACATTGCAATAAGTGCCGCAAATGGTGTGCCAACAATTGCGCCATAAACTGGATGGCCGAAATATGCGCCGATGGCGACAATGATAACTTCGGCCAGTAAAAATATTCCTAAAAGCAATACCCCAATTAATGGTTTTTGCGATTTAGTAATTTTGTAGCTTTCACGAACTTGGCTAACCCAAGAATTACCGGAAGCTGCGCCTGTTTTCTCTTTTTTCTTTCGACCGAACATGGTTCAAGAGTTTAGCGGGGCAGGGGCAGTGCCACCTAATCGTTGCGGCGCCCACCGCTTTCCAACATGGGAATCTGGATACTCTTCCTGCAATTTATGTAACATCTCAATCATCTTATTTCGAAGTTTGGTTTCCGCCTGATCGACATCTTCGTTCTTTTCAAAATAGATCGGTTCGCCAATCGCCATATATATTGGAATGTGTTGCCGCCGAAAATTTCGCGGTAACCCTTTAGTCCAAATTCGTTGTGAGCCCCAATGAACAAGTGGAATTACCGGAACGTTGGCACCCATTGCTAAACGCACGGCGCCAGATTTCATCCCTTTAATTTCAAAACTTGTCGAGATTGTTGCTTCTGGAAAAATTCCAACGATTTCATTGCTGCGTAGTGCACGAAGCGCTGCTACAAAAGAGGTGCCGCCATTTTCACGATCAACTGGAATGTGATGCATTCCGCGCATGAATGGCCCCGCATATTTATTATCAAAAATTTCTTTCTTTGCCATAAAGCGGACGTATCTGCGTTTTGGTAAAAATGCAGTTCCGGCGATTGCAAAATCTAAGTATCCAATGTGATTCATGGCTAGGACTGCACCATCATGAAGGGGAATGTTTTCGTCACCTTTAATAACAAACTTCAAACCCAGTGCGTTCCAAATTCCGCGAAAGCCGCGAATTGCAAGTGGATATATAAAATCCGACAAATTATTTAACCCGCGCCTCAATTGCTTGTTTATAGAGGCGACCAGCGCGGTAGCTCGAGCGAACTAGCGGGCCGCTCATTACACCTTTAAAACCGATGGCTTTTGCTTTCGCTGCCAGTTCAACAAATTCATCAGGCTTCACCCAGCGCATCACTGGATGGTGCTTGTTTGTTGGGCGTAAGTATTGAGTGATTGTAATTAAATCGCACCCGGCGTCATGCAAATCTTGTAGTGCCGTTTCAACCTCGGAGATCTCTTCACCAAGGCCTAAAATCAAATTTGATTTAGTTACTAAGCCAAAATCTCGTGCTTGTGAAATAACGTCTAATGATCGGTCGTAATTAAATGCTGGCCGAATTTCTTTAAAAATACGTGGCACAGTTTCAAGATTATGCGCGAAAACTTCTGGCCGTGATTCAAATACGGTTTGCAGCAATTCTGGCTTTGCGCTGAAATCAGGCGCCAACATTTCCACGCCCGTCTCCGGATTTAGTTCGTGAACTTTCCGAATTGTTTCGGCGTATAGCCAAGCACCTTCATCTTCTAAGTCATCGCGAGTGACACCGGTGATGGTGGCGTAACGAAGTTGCATGCTCTTAACTGATTCAGCAACGCGACGTGGTTCATCGCGATCAACTGGCAGTGGTTTGCCAGTATCAATATTGCAAAAATCGCAACGGCGAGTACAACGATCGCCGCCGATTAAAAATGTCGCTTCGCGATCTTCCCAGCATTCGAAAATATTTGGACAGGCTGCTTCTTGGCAGACTGTGTGCAGACCCTCGCGCGAAACCAGAGATCGAAGTTGCGAATATTCCGGTCCCATGTGGGCGCGGGTTTTAATCCATTCTGGTTTTCGCTCGATCGGAGTTTCAGCGTTGCGCGCTTCAATCCGAAGTAATTTGCGACCTTCAGGTGAAACGCTCATGCGCTAACTCTAGCGAGTGCTGGAAGTAAATGTTTTTCCAGAATCGGCGTGACCTCGGCGATTGTGACGGCACGGCCGAGCTCTAACGCCATACTTGTGGTTACTACGTCAGGAAGACCACATGCAATGATTTCAGTAAAGGCAGCTAAATCCGGATTAACGTTTAATGCAAATCCGTGCATCGTGACGCCCTTTGCCACTCGAATTCCAATTGCCGCAATTTTGCGATCACCTTTTTGATCGCGAATCCAAACACCAGAATTACCGGCAAATTGCGTGGCCACAATTCCAAATTCTTTCAGCACTTCAATCAATACTTCTTCAATTAATCTAACAAATCCAACCACTTCGTTTCGCTTGGCCAATCTAATTATTGGATAGCCAACGATTTGGCCAGGACCGTGCCAAGTAATTTTTCCGCCGCGATCAACATCAACCACTTTGACGCCATTTTTTGGCCGCTCTGAAATTTCAGTTCGGCGACCAGCGGTGTAAACCGATGGATGTTCTAACAAAATCAATGTATTTGGTGCTTTGTTTTCTGCAACATCGGCATGAATCTTGCGCTGTTCATTCCACGCCACCTGATAATCGACAATTCCGTGCCGGACGATATGAATCTCACTAGAAAGCACGCTCACAGCACCTAGCCTATAAAGGTAACCTTCTCCCAAGCAAAAAAAGCGCATAATCGTCACTGGGAGTAATCGCCTTGAATAAAAATAAATTTGGTCGGCCGTTTTGGAGCGCAATAGTTGTTATCTTTATTTGGTTTGGCGCAAGTGGTGTTTTTGGCCCACTTTTTGGCAACCTTTCTTCAGTTCAAACCAATGATCAAGAATCATTTTTGCCAGCAAGTGCCGAATCGACAATTGCATCACGTGAAATTGCCAAATTTTCCGATCAGAACAATATTCAATTACCAGCATTAATTCTTTTTGAAGGTGACGTAACACAAGAAAAGGTCATCGAAGTTAATGCGTGGTTGCAAACTATTCCAAATAAAAAGATTGAAAATAGCGAGAAAACAATCGGCGAATTTTTAACTCAAGGTCAGCCGGTGGTGGCGTATCCATCTCAAGATGGCAAAGCGATCCTCGGTTCAATTCCAATTAGCTTGGAAGCAGCAGGCGACCAATTAGAGAACAAAGAACCAGTACTTCCGGCGATCATTAAAACGATTCGTGATGGCGTTGCAGAATATTCAAAGAGCGCCGACTGGGCGACCAGCGTCACCGGTCCGGGCGCAATTTTAGGCGATCTATTTGGCGCCTTTGGTGGAATTGATTCCACTCTTTTATTAACAACACTTGGAGTTGTTTCAATAATTTTGATTCTGGTTTATCGCTCGCCAATTCTTTGGATCTTGCCATTGATCTCTGCAGTTTTTGCGCTTTCAACTGCTGGCGGAATCATCTATCTTTTGGCAAAAGCAAAAACACTCACTCTTAGTGGTCAATCGCAAGGAATTCTTTCGGTTCTAGTTTTAGGTGCTGCAACCGATTATGCCTTGCTCTTAATTTCACGTTACCGTGAAGAGTTACATCATCACGAATCAGTCATTGAATCAATGCGCGTTGCTTACAAAGGAACGTTCGAACCAATTTTGGCATCTGGATTAACAGTTATTGCTGGCTTGATGGTTCTGCTACTTAGCGATCTAAAAGGCAATCAATCTCTTGGACCAG
>JBEGQQ010000097.1:0-2584 GCA_041180925.1 Actinomycetota bacterium | reverse complement strand
AAGACCATTTAGTCGATCAGTTGGAATTTGAAGTGGAGTTGATGATGCCATGCTCTAATCGTAAGTTAACTAACCGGTTTTAACCGGACGCCCCACAATAAATAATCCAATTAACACTAAGACAATTCCCAGAAAACCTAATGAATTGATCTTTTCGTTCAAAATCGTGACACCCAGCGCTGCCGCTGTTATTGGTTCCATCAAACCGACTGTTACCGCATTTGCTGGTCCAATTCGATGCACTCCAAAAGCAAAAAGTGAATAGGCCAGAGCAAGAGTTGCAATCGCCCCATATATGGCGCCGACCAATAAAAGTGGATTAGTTAGAAACTCGTAGCTCTTTCCAAATGTCAACGGAACTTGAATCAAACTTGCAACTGTAAATGCCGGAGCAACGGTTTGAAATGGACTATGTCGCTTTGATAACTGACTCATTCCAATCGCCTGCCATGAATAAGAAAAAGCGGCCAACGCTGCAAAAGTTATCCCAGCAAGATTTACAACCGCATCACTGCCTGGCCAATTCAATGCCGTAATTCCGGCAATTCCAAGCGCAGTTCCGATTGCCCAAGTTCTGCCAGGTGATTTTTTGTAAAGAAGCCACGAAATAATCCCAACAAATATTGGAGCAAGTCCGATCGCAATAACTGATGCAACCGCAACACCGGTTCTCTCAAAACCCATTGCAAAAAACGGTAGGAACCCGCCGGATCCAAGTCCTGCTATCAATATCGGTTTTATATCTTCTCTTGTGTATCTAGTTTTATTTCTTGAAAATCCGACAATTAACCAGAGCATTGCAGATCCAAAAGCTGATCTAAATGCTGAATATTGAAATGAAACACCATCTGGAAATAGCGAGATAACCGGTCCAATGGTTCCCCAAAGAACCGCACCCGTGCCAACGGCAAGAGCACCAAGTGTCTTGTGTTCTTGATTCAAGCGGATTCTCATTTCCTCATAATTACTAAGCATCTTGAATGCTTTATCAAGCACAAGTCTATGCAATATCTGCAACCTAGACCCAGCTCTCGCATTCAGATACGCTTACGAAAACCGGAATGGAGGCGATATGAAGCGAATACTTTCAATTCTTATCTCCTTCTCACTAATAATCTCTTTTTCTGCTTGTTCGAAGAGCAATGATGCCCAAGATGCATGCCGAGAATTAGAAATTCTTATTTCTAACCTCAGCGATGATCAACTGGAATCACTATCTCAATTTCATGAGACAGTTGATGCGATTCTCGTGCATGCTCGTAACGCCGCAAAAAACAATGGGGACTTTGCTCAATTGGCAAACAAGATTCAAATGTTTTCTAGCTCTTGGTATGCAAAATCCGGAAATCAGGTCCCTACGGCTTCTGAGGCTCAACCACTCAAAGTAATTTCAAACACTTATTGCGCAACAACTTATTCACTCAATTAATTCAGCGCGCCCGAAGGGATTCGAACCCCTAACCTTCTGATCCGTAGTCAGATGCTCTATCCGTTGAGCTACGGGCGCAATTAGCCTGCGAAGCCTAGCATCTCCTTACGGTCGGTAAATTTAATGCGCGGCTTTCCTGATGGAGTACCTGCGTTAACTTCTGCATTATTTAGCGCTTCCCAATTACTTTGTGAAATATGAATAGTTCCGCGTTCGGAAAGTAGTTTTAAAATTCCATTATTATTTTTTGGTTCTTTAAAGTCTGTAACTAAATGTTCCATTACAGCGGCGGCATCGCTTTTATTTGTTCCGATTACGCCGGATGGTCCGCGTTTTGCCCACCCAACAACATAAATATTGCTGTTAATCACGCGACCTTCGACATTTTTTACTTTTCCATTTTCGTATGGAACGCCTGGTATTGGTTCGGATTCATAACCAATAGCGGAAATGATTAATCCGGCTTTTACCGAATAGGTATCGTCGGTTTGGATGACTTTGCCGTTTTCGACTTTATTTATGGCGAAAACGACTTCTTCAACACGATCTTTGCCTTTGATTTCAATTGGAGATGCCAGGAAATGGAAATTAAGTTTTCTTTCATGACCTTGCTTTGGAGTTTTTGCAACAGTCATCATGGCATCTAGATTTGATTTCACATCTTTGGGAATTTCGCCAATGGATTCGGCTCGCTTAATCGCATCTTCAATGTCGCACTCGCCGATTTCGACATCGGTATGTTCTAGCTTTGGTAATTCGCGAAGTTCAGGAGCAGTGAATGCAGCATGTTCTGGTCCGCGTCGGCCAAATACATGAACGGTTCTAATCTTTGAATTATGTAATTTATCTAAAGCATGAAGAGCTGTATCAGTGGCATCTAGTTCTCGTGGTTCGAGGGCCAACATGCGTGCAACATCCATTGCAACATTTCCTGCACCAATAACAAGTGCGGTATCGGTATCAAGCGGAACGTCTACATTTACATAATCAGGATGGGCGTTGTACCAAGGAACAAAATCAGCAGCTGATAGTGAGCCGCGTAAATTCTCGCCAGGAATGCCGAGTTTTTTACCTTTATCGCTGCCGGTTGCGATTACGACAGCATCATAAATATCAGTAAGTTCTTTGGTTGTTACATCTATGCCGAGTTCAACA
>JBEGQQ010000096.1:0-4342 GCA_041180925.1 Actinomycetota bacterium | reverse complement strand
TGTAACTATTGCACCCGCAATAGTTAGTTTTTCTAGTGGCAAATCTAAATGGGCTGGATTTGCATTTTTAATCAAGATATCGCCCTGAGTAATCGCCGCAGCGAATGCCCAAGTGCCGGTAATTATTCGATCCGGAATTGTTGCATGAGTTGTTGGTTGCAATTTTGTTACGCCATCAATTCGAATTTGGTGCGTACCGAGTCCTTCAATTTTTGCACCCATTTGAACTAAAAATTGCCCGAGATCAACTAAATCTGGTTCGCGTGCCGCATTTTCAATTATCGTGCGGCCTTTGGCTAAAACTGCAGCAGTCATAATATTTTCAGTTGCGCCAACGGATGGAAAATCCAATTCGATTTCAGCGCCGACAAGTCCATTCGGCGCCTTTGCGATTACATATCCATGTTGAATTTGCGCATCTGCTCCGAGCGCTTCTAATCCTGAGATGTGAAAATTTAATGGCCGCGGGCCAATTGCGTCTCCTCCTGGAAGTGCTACCTCCGCAGCTTTTGCTCTGGCAACTAACGGCCCCAATACGTTAATCGAAGCTCGCATTTTGCGAACCAAATCGTAATCTGCGCGAACGTTTAATTTTTCTGGAACATCAATGGTGACGACGTTGCCATTTCGTTCAACGGTGCAGCCAAGTCTTGATAAAAGATCAGACATGATGTCCACATCTAAAATATCCGGAACATTTGTAATGGTGGTTTTGCCAACTGCCAGCAACGAAGCAGCCATCAACTTTAAGACCGAATTTTTTGCACCCGGCACACTTACTTCGCCTATCAAACGGGTGCCGCCGATGATCCGAAACTTCTCGCTCATGAGACCACCTCGATTCGTTCCTTATTCGTTCCTTATTCGTTTTAGCCTGGCTAAGCGTATAGGCTCGCACCATGGTTCATTTGACAAAGATATATACAAAAACTGGCGACGATGGCACAACTTCACTTGGTGACATGAGTCGAACATCTAAAAATGATCCGCGCCTTGAAGCCTATGCCGATGTTGACGAAGCAAACTCTTCAATTGGAGTTGCGCTTGCACTTGCCGAAATTAATGCCGAAGTTAGAAAACTTTTAATTAGAATTCAAAACGATCTATTTGATGTCGGTGCTGACTTGTCGACACCAGTTATTGATGAACCTAAAGTCGAACCATTAAGAATTACTGAAGCTCAAATTTCATATTTAGAATCAAAAATTGATGAATATAACTCAGAATTAGAACCGTTGCATTCATTTATCTTGCCACACGGCACACCTGCAGCATCACTATTGCATTTATCAAGAACGATAGTCCGTCGCGCAGAACGACGTACTTGGGCGGCAATTCATGCTTTTGGCGGCGGTGTAAATCCATTGACGGCAAAATATTTAAATCGGTTATCAGATCTCTTATTTGTGTTGGCACGTTTTGAAAACAAATCCGAGGGTGACGAACTTTGGGTACCGGGGGCTAACCGCTAATTTTTAGCGAATTCGTAACTTTCACTCGGGATTTTTTCGGTGGGATTATCGGTATGACAGATTGCGTCAATATTTACAATTTGGTTTTGAGATTTTCTTAATTCACCACTTACAATCAAAATAGTTCTAATTTCCTTACCAATTGTCAGGCCGTAAAGTGATCGAACTCGACCGAAAGTTGTAACTGATTTATCAGTAGCTGATTTTGGGCCGACAACATCGCCAGTAATTTCCCACCAGACACAACCTGTTTCGGAGGCAACCATTACTGCCCCACAAGTAAATTTGTCACAAACTTTCGAATTTAAGCGATCTCGCAACTTGCTATCTGTTGACGCCGCATCTAAAACTTGGCGGGCATTTGGAATCTTTGCATAGACATCACGTTTACTTTCAAAACCTACTGGTGGCCACGGGGCATCTTTACGTGGTTTTAATTTAACCTTTTTTCTAGGTTTCGGTTTATAAACCGGCTTCTTTTTAACGATCTTTTTAGATGTCGAAGCTTTGGCCGACGCCTTGGCCGAAGGTTTAGTACTTGGCGAATTTGTCGCTGCAATTGCAGGATGAGCAATTACTGATAGAAAAACGGCAAGCGCTACGATTTTTCTTGCCTTCTGCATGTAAATACCATGCCATACCTGGGGAAGAAATGCGAAACTTACGCCTGTGAGCCCACGGAGAAATCACCCAAAACGTAAAGTGAAATCAAAGAGTGATGATCGAGAAATAAATTCTTCAAATCAAGTATTTGAAGAACATGAAGATGGGCTTTATGTTGTTCGACAATTAACTGGATCTAGTTCTACAAAAACATATCGATGCCCTGGTTGCGATCAAATCATCCCAATGGCGACACCGCATATTGTTGCTTGGCGTGAAGAGGAAGAAGATAATCGGCGTCACTGGCATAAAGCCTGTTGGAATAATCGCAGTAACCGAAAACCAAAAATTGAACGCACCAGAAATGCGCCACGATATTAACCTCGACCGTTAAGTAATTTACTTATTCTGATAACTAAATTATCGGCAAATTTATTACGCTTGAAGCTCGTAAAGTGAATTGGCAATTTAAAGCGAGTCGAAACTACCGTTTGAGCATATGTGAATTCGAGTAGACCTTCTGGCCCGTGAATTCGCCCGTATCCGCTATCTTTTACGCCGCCAAAAGGCATAGTTGGAACAGCGGCATAGGAGAAGGCGGCATTAATTGCCACCATTCCGCAATTTAATCGCTTTGCAATGGCTTCACCAGAAGATTTAGACCAGATACTCGCGCCAAGTCCATAGTTTGTCGCATTTGAAAGCTCAATCGCAGTCTCCATATCTGGAACACGATTTATTGCAATTGTTGGCCCAAATGTTTCTTCGGTCATCGCTGATGAATATTCAGGAACATCAGCCAAAATAACTGGTGAGATAAAACGATCTCCGACTGATTCAACGCCGCCTAAGATAGCTTTAGCGCCGCTTGTAATGGCATCAGTTACGTGACGGCGCACAACTTCAATTTGTTTTGGCATAGTCATCGCCCCGTAACTTTTACCCGGAGTTAGCGCCTTTGCATTTTCAGCAACTTTTTTAATGAATTCATCTGCTACTGATTCATGAACATAAACGCGTTCTGCACCGATACAAGATTGGCCAGCATTGCTCATTGCCGACCAAGTTGTGTATTCAGCTGCTAAATCTAAATCAGCATCGCGATCTACAATTACTGGATCTTTGCCGCCACATTCCAGCACAACCGGTGTCATGGATTTGGCACAACTTTCGGCCACTTTTTTAGCGGTCGCTGTGGAACCAGTGAAGGCAATCTTGCCAACTTCACTTTCGGTTAAATAACTACCTGTTCGACCATCACCAGTAATAAGAATCAAAATATCTTCACTTGGTGCCACCTCTGAGAAGGTGTCGACAATCCATTTTCCAACACTTGGCGTGAATTCACTTGGTTTAAATAAAACAGTATTGCCTGCAGCTAGCGCGTAAGTGATTGAACCCATCGGAGTAAAAATTGGGTAATTCCATGGACCAATCACACCAACTACGCCAAATGGTTTATGTACAACTTCGGCTTTCATGTTGAACATGAGTGCGCCCGGGTTTCGCTTTTCGGTTCCTAAATATTTCTCAGCA
This sequence comes from Actinomycetota bacterium, assembly GCA_041180925.1. Taxonomy (GTDB): domain Bacteria; phylum Actinomycetota; class Actinomycetes; order Nanopelagicales; family Nanopelagicaceae; genus ZLKRG08. Next base: position 731 of record JBEGQQ010000096.1, on the reverse strand, counting down.
TTACGGGCAGCCCACGCTAAATGTGCCATCGCCAAGCTTGCCTCTAATTTTGCATCACTTAGTGGCTTACCGGATTCTCTTTGGATTAATTCTGAAATTTCTGAAACACGATTCACAATTATCTTGTTCCAGGCCATTAAAACTTTTTTCCGGCCATCAAAGCCAAGTGCTTGCCAAGAATCTTTTGCCAAGTTTGCCCGCATCAGTGCCGAATCAATTTCAGATTTCTCCATGATTGGAAATTCGCCAATTAATTCGCCATTTGATGGATTCAGTGATGTGAACGTAGCCATGAAGAAAGGTTATCCGCTAGTAGATAGAATTTACACATGGCGCAAACAATTAAACCCAGCACAGTTTTGCCAGCCACCAGAACGCCATTTCAAGTTGGAACTGAGGATGGCGTAACACTTATTGGCGAGGTGGCCCGCCCGCTCCGCCCATCCCGCGGTGCACTTTTAATGTTGCACCCAAATCCAGCTGGCGGCGGGATGATGGATAGCCATGTTTATCGAAAAGCTGCCAACCGATTGCCTGAATTAGCAGACCTGACAATCGTTAGATTTAATACTCGTGGCACTACAAGTGAAGCCGGAACGAGCACCGGAAGTTACGACGAAGGTAGATCTGAAAAGTTCGATGTTGAAGCCATGGAACGTTATGTATTTGATGACTTGAAATTAGAAAATGTCTGGATCGTCGGTTGGTCGTTTGGCACAAATTTAGCTTTA
>JBEGQQ010000095.1:0-12501 GCA_041180925.1 Actinomycetota bacterium | reverse complement strand
GCAGATGTCAGAAGTTACGGGCGCACAATCTCTAGTTAAATCATTGGAGCATGCAGGCGTCGAAGTTATGTTCGGAATTCCGGGCGGCGCAATTTTGCCTGCTTACGATCCAATCTTTGATTCAAAAATTCGCCACATTTTGGCGCGCCACGAACAAGGCGCGGGCCACGCAGCTGAAGGTTATGCGCAAGCAACTGGTCGTACCGGTGTTTGCATTGCAACTTCTGGTCCGGGTGCCACAAATTTAGTAACGCCACTTGCTGACGCTGCAATGGATTCAGTTCCAGTGGTCGCAATTACTGGTCAAGTTCCGGGGCCAGCAATCGGAACTGATGCTTTTCAAGAAGCGGACATTCGCGGCATTACGATGCCATTTACAAAACATAATTATTTAATCAAAGACCCAAACGATATTCCACGTGCAATTGCAGAAGCATTTCACATTGCTTCAACTGGTCGACCAGGACCAGTTTTGGTTGATATTGCAAAAGATGCGTTGCAGATGAAAACTAAATTTGAATGGCCGAAATCTATTACTTTGCCTGGTTATCGTTTACCGGGCAAACCAAATGAAAAAGCAGTTGATGATGCTGCAACACTAATAGTTTCAAGTAGCAAACCGGTCTTTTATGTTGGGGGCGGCATTATCAAATCTAATGCAGCCAAAGAGCTACGCGAATTAGCAGAATTAGTTGGCGCACCGGTAGTCACAACTTTGATGGCGCTTGGCACTTTCCCAGATTCGCATCGCCAACATTTAGGTATGCCAGGTATGCATGGTTCAGTTGCTGCGGTTACTGCGCTGCAAAAGGCAGATCTCTTAATTACATTAGGCGCTCGCTTTGATGACCGCGTAACTGGAAAACTCTCATCGTTTGCACCAAATGCAAAAATTATTCACGTTGACATTGATCCAGCCGAATTGGGCAAGAATCGTTACGTTGATGTGGCAATTAATGGTGATTTAAAGGAAACAATCAAAGCTTTAATTCCGGCCTTGAAAAAGAAGCAATTAGCCGATCTATCTGGTTGGTGGAGTGCGCTAGATAAATTACGCGCCACTTATCCAGTTGGTTATGACTTACCAACCGATGGTTCGCTATCGCCACAATATGTAATTGAGCGAATTGGAAAAATTTCAGGGCCTGATTCGATTTATGTGGCAGGCGTTGGTCAACATCAAATGTGGGCTTCGCAATTTATTCATTATGAAAAACCGCGCACTTGGCTAAATTCTGGCGGCGCCGGAACGATGGGATATGCCGTTCCAGCCGCAATGGGTGCAAAAGTCGGAATGCCGGACACCACGGTTTGGGCAATTGATGGTGACGGTTGTTTCCAAATGACAAATCAAGAATTGGTTACCTGCGCACTAAATAATATTCCGATCAAAGTTGCAGTAATTAATAACGAATCACTTGGAATGGTTCGTCAATGGCAGACCTTGTTCTATGAAGGCCGGTATTCAAATACTGATTTGAAATCTAAATTGGTTCCAGATTTCGTGAAGTTGGCAGATGCAATGGGCGCAGTTGGTTTGCGCTGCGAAGATCCAGCAGATGTTGATAAGACGATTGAAAAAGCAATGGCAATTAATGACCAACCTGTTGTAGTCGATTTCAGAGTACATCGCGACGCCATGGTTTGGCCGATGGTTGCAGCTGGAACTTCTAACGATGACATCATGGTGGCTCGCGCTACTGCGCCTGATTGGGATTCGCAGGAGTTATAAAAATGGCGCTACATACCCTCGCAGTTTTAGTAGATAACAGCCCAGGTGTTTTGGCGCGCGTAGCTGGACTTTTTTCACGCCGCGCGTTCAACATTGATTCTTTAGCGGTGGGCCCAACTGAAAATCCAGAAATTTCTCGAATGACTATCGTGGTAAATGTTGAAGGCCACGTGTTGGAACAAGTTATTCGCCAGCTAGATAAATTAATCAACGTAATTCATATTGCCGAAATGAAGCCAGCAACTTCAACTTCAGCTGAATTACTTATGGTCAAAGTTAAAAACTCTTCAGAGGCGAAATCTTTAGCGGAAAAATTTAACGCCAAAGTTGTCGACGAAAGTGATGATTCGATAACCATCGAAGCTACTGGAAGTCCCGAAAAACTTTCAGAACTTCTTGGCTCGCTAAAGAAAATTGGAATTAAGGAACTAGTCCAATCTGGATTAGTCGCCCTTGAACGCGGCGCGACGGCACTTTCAGAGCGGACGCTGGAAATCCAATCCGTCTCGACAGATACCCAGGCTGATTACCAAAATTAATTACCGAAAACTAACAGGAGAAACCAAATGGCAACGATGTACCACGATCAAGATGCAGATCTATCCGTAATCCAAGGACGCAAAGTTGCGATCATTGGTTACGGTTCCCAAGGTCATGCTCATGCACTAAGCCTTCGCGATAGTGGTGTCGATGTTCGAGTTGGTTTAAAAGATGGTTCCAAGTCACGCGAAAAAGCTGAAGCCGAAGGTTTGCGCGTTACATCAGTTGCAGATGCAGTTAAAGAAGCAACGGTAATTATGATTTTGGCGCCAGATCATGTTCAGCGCCATATTTACAACGAATCAATTTTGCCAAATCTAAAAGATGGCGACGCGCTCTTCTTTGGCCATGGTTTCAATATCCGATTTGGTTACATCAAACCGCCAGCAAATGTTGATGTTTGCATGGTGGCGCCAAAGGGCCCAGGACATTTAGTTCGACGCGAATACTCTGCTGGTCGAGGCGTCCCAGTAATTGTTGCAGTAGAGCAAGATGCAACTGGAAATGCTTGGCCGCTGACTCTTTCTTATGCAAAGGCAATTGGTGGTTTACGTGCTGGCGGAATTTTGACTACCTTCACTGAAGAAACTGAAACCGATTTATTTGGTGAGCAAGCTGTGCTTTGTGGTGGCGCTTCCCAACTTGTTCAATATGGTTTTGAAACTTTGATTGAAGCCGGCTATCAACCAGAAGTTGCCTATTTTGAATGCTTACACGAATTAAAGTTAATTGTTGATTTGATGTACGAAGGCGGCATCGCGAAACAACGTTGGTCTGTTTCTGATACTGCCGAATATGGTGATTACATCTCTGGTCCACGGGTAATTGATCCACACGTGAAAGAGAATATGAAAGCTGTTCTAGCGGACGTTAAGAGCGGCGCTTTCGCAAAACGCTTTATTGAAGATCAAGATAAGGGAGCCCCAGAATTTAAAGTGCTGCGCGCAAAGGGCGAACAGCATCCAATCGAAAAGACTGGCCGCGAACTTCGCAAGATGTTTAGCTGGATTAAATCTTCAAATAAAGATGACTACCAAGAAGGAACGGCAGCGCGTGGCTAAACCTGTTGTATTAATTGCCGAAGAGTTAAGTCCGGCGACGCTCGAAGCGCTCGGACCAGACTTTGAAATTCGAAACTGTGATGGCGCAAATCGCGCTGAACTTCTTGGCGCGCTAGCAGCAGGTGTCGATGCGGTGCTAATTCGCTCGGCAACCAAAATGGATAGCGAAGCGATTTCTGCCGCAAAAGGTTTACGAGTTATTGCTCGCGCCGGTGTCGGTTTAGATAATGTTGATATTCCAGCAGCAACAGCCGCTGGGGTAATGGTGGTAAACGCGCCAACTTCAAACATTGTTTCGGCCGCTGAACTTGCGATCTCATTATTACTTGCCAGCGCTCGCCATATTTCGCCAGCTCATGCGGCGCTAAAAGGTGGTAAATGGGCGCGCTCAAAATTTACGGGCGCTGAGCTATTTGAAAAAACATTAGGCGTAGTTGGATTTGGTCGAATTGGCCAATTAGTTGCACATCGAATGCAGGCTTTCGGAATGGAAGTTGTTGCATATGATCCATATTTACAACCGGCCAAAGCGGCGCAACTCGGTGTTCGGTTAGTTGAACTCGATGAATTACTAAAGATTTCGGATTTCATCACAATTCATTTGCCAAAAACAAAAGAGACTGCAAATTTAATTGGTGCTGATGCGCTCGCGAAAGTAAAACCAACTGTTCGCATAATTAATGCAGCGCGCGGTGGCGTTCTTGACGAAGCTGCACTTTATGATGCAATCAAAGCGGGCAAAGTTGCAGGTGCCGGACTAGATGTGTTTGCAACTGAACCATGCACTGATTCGCCACTGTTTGCGCTTGATCAAGTTGTTGCCACGCCACATTTAGGCGCCTCAACTGACGAAGCACAAGAGCGCGCCGGAATTGCGGTTGCCGTTTCGGTTCGCAAGGCACTTGCGGGCGAATTAGTACCGGATGCAGTTAACGTTAAAGGTGGCGCCATTGCTGAAGAACTTCGCCCGGCGCTTCCATTAGTTGAAAATCTTGGAAAAATTCTCTTTTGCTTAGCTGACGAAGTTCCAGTTTCAGTAGAAGTCGAAATTCGTGGTGAAATTGCTGAATTTGATTGCTCTGTTTTGGCAACTAGCGCGCTAGTTGGTGTACTTGCAGATGTAGTTAGCGAAGATGTCACTTATGTAAATGCGCCAAATATTGCGCAAGAAAAGGGAATGGTTGCAACGGTAACTAAGGAAGCAGCTTCACCAGATCACCGAAACGTGATTACGTTAAAGGCGGCGCTTAGCAACGGTAAGCAAGTTTCGATTGCCGGAAATCTTTCAGGTATCCGCATGGTGCAGAAAGTTGTTGGCATCAATAAATTTGATATGGATTTAACGCCAACAAATAACATGATTTTCTTGCAATATAAAGATCGACCGGGTGTGGTTGGTGCCGTTGGTAATGCACTGGCAGGCGTAAATATTGGTGGCATGCTTGTTGCGCGCGATCAAACTGGTGGTAATGCACTAATGGTTATCACGGTTGATAGCGCAGTAGATCTAAATACTGTTGAGAAACTTGGCAAAGAGATTGGTGCTGAACTCGCTAGAACGGTCTCGTTGTAATGACAAAAGAAATAAAATTAGCTGTCATTGCTGGCGACGGCATCGGCCCAGAAGTTGTTGCCGAAGGCCTAAAAGTTTTAGACGTGGTGGCAGCAAAACATGGCGTTAAGTTTCTGCAAAAATCTTATGACTTAGGCGCAGGTTATTGGCATCGCACTGGCGAAGTTTTAACCGATGAAGTTATGTCTGACATTGCCAAAAATGATGTAATTCTGCTCGGTGCAGTTGGCGATCCGACCGTGCCATCTGGAGTTTTAGAACGTGGCCTACTTTTGAAATTGCGTTTTGCTTTTGATCATTACGTAAATTTGCGCCCGGCAAAATTAATGCCTGGCGTAAAGTCACCGCTTGCTACCGATAAACCAATAGATTTTGTTGTCGTTCGCGAAGGTACCGAAGGTCCATATGTTGGAGCTGGCGGATTTTTAGCAGAAGGTACTGAAGCTGAAGTTGCTACTGAAGAATCAATTAATACTTGGCGTGGTGCGGAACGCGTAATTCGCGATGCCTTTGCGCGAGCCAAAGCTCGGCCACGTAAAAAATTGACGTTGGTGCATAAAAACAATGTTTTGACTCATGCCGGTTCACTTTGGACCCGTACCTTTAACGAAGTAGCAAAAGAATTTCCTGAAGTAACAACTGATTATCTTCATGTTGACGCCGCTTCAATGTTCTTTGTTACCAATCCTGAGCGATTTGATGTTGTAGTAACTGACAATTTATTTGGTGATATTTTGACCGATATTGCTGCGGCAATTTGTGGCGGCATTGGTTTGGCAGCTTCGGGAAATATAAATCCGACTGGAAAATTTCCATCGATGTTTGAACCAGTTCATGGCTCAGCGCCAGATATTGCCGGTAAAAATTTAGCGGACCCGACTGCAACAGTAATGTCGGTTGCGATGCTGTTAGATCACGTTGGACTTCATGCCGCAGCTCGTGAAGTTGAAGCCGCGGTCGCAAATGATTTGGCGACGCGCGGTGACGCAAAGCGTTCTACTACCGAAATCGGAACTGCGTTAGCGAGCGCATTGAAATGAAAATTACGTTAAATCCAAATGCAGTGGAACCGGCAAAGCGGGCAGCGCTAGTTGCCGAAGGTGGATTCGGTAAGTACTACACCGACCATATGGTGGTTTGCGAATGGAATGAAAAAACCGGTTGGGGCGAACCAGAATTAAAACCATACGGTCCAATCACGTTAGATCCAGCTACCGCTGTTTTCCATTACGGCCAAGAAATCTTTGAGGGTATGAAGGCTTACCGCCAAAAAGATGGTGGCGTTTCTTTATTTCGGCCAGATGCGAATGCGCAGCGCTTCATTCGATCAGCAAAGCGATTAGCACTTCCAGAGCTACCTGAGAAATTATTTATCGAAACTGTCGAAGCTTTAGTAAAACAAGATGCAGGCTGGGTGCCAGATAAAGTTGGCGAATCGCTTTATATCCGACCATTTATGTTTGCAACTGAAGTTGGTTTGGGTGTTCGCCCAACAAACAAAGCGATGTATGTATTAATTGCAACTCCAGCTGGCGCTTATTTTGATCCATCGAAAGCCGTAACAGTTTGGATTTCGACTGAATATGTTCGAGCCGCACCTGGTGGCACTGGTGAAGCAAAATGCGGCGGTAATTATGCAGCTTCGTTAGTTGCGCAAAAGGAAGCTGCCGCGGAAGGTTGCGATCAAGTTGTTTGGCTCGATGCGGTCGAACGACGTTGGGTCGAAGAGATGGGTGGCATGAATCTTTATTTTGTTAAGGGAAATAAAGTAGTCACGCCGAAATTAACTGGCACGCTACTACCTGGAATCACGCGCGATTCAATTTTGTCAGTTGCTAAAGATTTAGGTTATGGCGTTGAAGAGGTAATGCTCAGCGTTGATGACTGGCGCGATGGCATTCAAAGTGGCGAAATTTCAGAAACATTTGCCTGCGGAACTGCCGCAGTGGTTTCGCCAATTGGCGCTGCGAAATCAAAGTGGGGAACTTGGGTAACTGGTGATGGCACACCTGGTCCAATCACAATGAAAATTCGCGAAACGCTTTTGAATATTCAACATGGCCAGACCGAAGATAAACACGGTTGGGTTAAGCGGGTTATCTGATGTCGATGCCAGATTCGTTTCATATTTACGACACCACGCTTCGCGATGGCGCACAGCAAGAGGGCTTAAATCTTTCAGTCAATGACAAGATGGTAATTGCGCGCCATTTAGATGAACTGGGTGTTGGCTTTATCGAAGGTGGTTGGCCAGGCGCCAATCCAAAAGACACTGAATTTTTTTCTTTAGCTAAAAAAGAGTTGAAATTAAAGAATGCTCAATTCGTGGCGTTTGGTGCTACGCGACGTCCAAATGTGAAAGCAGCCGATGATGTATTACTTGGCGCACTACGCGATTCTGGGGCACCGGTAGTAACGCTTGTTGCAAAATCATTTGATCGCCACGTTGAATTAGCGCTCAAAACTACGTTGGAAGAAAATCTCGAAATGATTCGCGACTCCATCACGCACCTTCGAAGTGAAGGGCAACGAGTTTTTCTAGATGCTGAACATTTCTTTGACGGTTATCGCAATAACAAAAATTATGCGCTTGAAGTGGTGCGCACTGCTGCCGAAGCGGGCGCCGATGTGATTGCACTTTGCGATACCAATGGCGGAATGTTGCCTGATGAAATTGCCGATGTAGTTCATGAAGTTTTGAGCGGATCTAAAGCGCGACTTGGAATTCATTGCCATAACGACACAGGTTGCGCCGTCGCAAATTCAATGGCCGCCGTGGCAGCTGGTGCGACACATGTTCAAGGAACTTTAAATGGTTACGGTGAACGAACTGGAAATGCCGACTTAGTTTCGATTATTGCCAATTTAGAATTGAAAAAAGATAAGAAAGTTTTGCCAGATCAAGCGCTGCGCGAGTCTTTCCGAATTGCACATGCCGTTGCCGAAGTTACAAATATTCAGCCAAGTGCGCGCCAACCATATGTTGGCGTCTCGGCATTTGCGCATAAAGCCGGGCTACATGCCAGTGCCATCAAAGTTGACCCAGCTTTGTACCAACATGAAGACCCAGCCGAAGTCGGAAACGATATGCGGATGTTGGTTAGCGATATGGCTGGCCGAGCTTCGATTGAATTAAAGAGTATGGAACTTGGTGTGGATTTAGGTGGCGATAAAGAATTAATTACTCGAGTTGTCGAGCGAGTAAAAGATTTGGAGAACAAAGGCTTCACCTTTGAAGCAGCTGATGCATCCTTTGAATTATTGCTGTTAGAAGAGAAGAATGGAAAACGACCAAAATTTTTTACAATCGAACATTGGTTAACTTCGGTTGAGAGTGATGAAAGACGAAACATTGTTACAAAAGCGGAAGTGACAGTTACTGCAAATAATCAGAAGATTGTCTGCACTGGCACCGGAAATGGTCCAGTCAATGCTTTTGATAATGCACTGCGCACTGGCTTGTTAAAGCTTTATCCAGAATTGGCAAAGCTTGAATTGACCGATTACAAAGTTCGTATTTTGGAAGGTCGATTAGGAACCGGCGCAGTTACGCGCGTTCTGGTTGAAACCAGCGATGGCAATGGTGAATGGAACACAGTTGGTGTTCACGAAAATGTGATTGCAGCTTCAGCAATGGCGCTCGAGGAAGCGATCACCTTCGGCTTACTAAGACAAGGTCGTAAGCCCGAGTAACCTTAACTCCTATGGAGTTTGCGGAAGTTTTTAATAAGTATGAAAACTATTTATTAAACGACCGAGCGCTTTCTGAAAATACAATCCGGGCTTATTTGGGAGATTTGCAAAGCCTGATAACACATTTAGAAAAATTGGGTTTAGCGGAAATCAAACATTTGGATCTAGCTCACTTGCGATCTTGGTTAGCAGCTCAAACTGGCGCTCGGACCTCGTTGTCGCGCCGAGCAACCTCGATTAAAGTTTTTTCTAAGTGGGCTGCAAATGAAAAATTAATCACAAGCGATGTCGGCGTAAATCTAGCGACACCAAAAGCTCATCGAATTCTGCCAAATGTTTTAGATGCCGATTCGGCAAATCTGGCGATTAAATCTTTAGAAACCAGAGCCGCAGAAGAAAATGGCACTGAAGCAATTCGCGATCTGGCGATCGTCGAGATTTTGTATGCAAGTGGCGCGCGGGTTAGCGAGTTATGTGGCTTGGATTTAACAGATGTGGATTACGATCGACAAACAATTAGAGTTTTTGGAAAGGGCAGCAAAGAACGGGTGATCCCAATTGGAAATCCAGCAATCGCTGCGCTGCAAAATTGGTTAAATGTTCGAAGTGAATTCGTTAAGGCAAATTCAGGTAACGCAATTTTTCTGGGCCGAAAAGGTAAACGGATTGATCAACGCCAAGTTCGCACCATTGTTTATAAAACGCTCGAGGCGTTAGAAGGTTTTGAACGAATGGGGCCACATGCGCTTCGCCATTCTGCAGCAACACATCTATTAGAAGGCGGCGCTGATTTACGAACAGTTCAAGAAATTTTGGGCCACGCCTCTCTTGCAACTACACAAATTTATACTCATGTATCAGCGGAACGACTACATAAAGCCTTCAAACAAGCACATCCCCGCGCCTAATTGGCGGTAAAAAGCACTTCGATTAACTAGGTAGAATTTGCCCTGCACGAGAGAAATTTCGTGACATCACAGCACTAACTCTTCACAGAGGATTTGCATCTCGGTCCGAAGCGGAAATTTAAAAATTTCCAAACTGGCACAGTGCAACTAGTGCGAGGGATCTAAATCAAATTGTTTTAGATCGTTAACCGAGTGCGGTAATTGTTTAACAATTACCGAAAAAGGAGTGTGCCGCCATGGCGGTAGTAACAATGCGAGAGCTCCTCGACAGCGGTGTGCATTTCGGACACCAGACTCGTCGATGGAATCCAAAGATGAAGCGCTTTATTTTTACCGAGCGCAACGGTATTTACATCATCGATATTCAGCAGTCACTTGCACTAATCGATAAAGCATATGAATTCGTAAAAGATGTTGTCGCTAAGGGTGGCAACGTGATGTTTGTTGGCACCAAGAAGCAAGCGCAAGAACCGATCTTGCAGCAAGCTGCCCGCGTTGGCATGCCATCTGTTACCGAGCGTTGGCTCGGCGGAATGTTGACCAACTTCCCAACAGTTTACAAGCGCATTCAGCGTTTGAAGGAATTGGAAGCGTTGGAAACAGCAAACGATCAATTACTTACAAAAAAAGAATTATTGGTGCTTCGCCGCGAACGCGAAAAGCTAAACAAAAACCTTGACGGTATTCGCAACATGACCAAATTGCCAGCGGCACTTTGGGTGGTAGATACCAAGAAAGAACATCTAGCTGTTGCCGAAGCAAAGAAATTAGGAATTCCAGTTATTGCAATTCTTGATACGAATTGCGATCCAGATGAAGTTGATTTCAAGATTCCAGGTAACGATGACGCAATTCGCTCGATTGCACTTTTGACTCGAGTCATTGGTGACGCAATTGCAGCTGGTCTACAAGCACGTTCAGCTAATGCAAAAACTGAGAAGAGTGAAGAAGTTGCAGCCGGCGAACCATTGGCTGATTGGGAAAAAGAACTTCTGGAAGGTGCAAACGAACAAAAATGAGTTATTCAGCAGAAGATGTAAAGCGGTTACGTGAAGTTACTGCTGCCGGAATGCTTGATTGCAAGAAAGCTTTAGATGAAGCTGGTGGCGATTTTGATAAGGCAGTTGAAATCATTCGCGTTAAAGGACTTAAAGGCGTAACCAAACGCGAAGGTCGGACCACTTCAAATGGCTTAGTCGTTGCCCGCGTTGTAAACGATCTTGGGGTAATGCTTGAACTTAATTGCGAAACAGATTTCGTAGCAAAAGGCGAGCGGTTCCAAGCCTTGGGCGATGAATTGGTTGATCATTTAGCAAAGACCAAAATCTCAGATGTTGACGCTTTTCTTAAATCTGAAATTAAGCCAGGCCAAACTGTGCAAGCAGTAATTGATGAAGGAAATGCAACGCTTGGCGAGAAGATTGAGATCCGTCGCTTAGTTGTACATGAAGGTTCACCTGTCGGTATCTACCTTCATAAAACTTCACCAGATTTGCCACCACAAGTTGGCGTTTTAGTTCAGCTAACTAAAGATGCGATCGAAGTGGGCAAGGATGTCGCGCAGCATATTGCCGCATTTGCGCCACAGTTCGTACATCGCGATGAGGTCCCAGCAGATCTAATCGAAAACGAACGTCGCATTGCCGAAGAAACTGCCCGCAGCGAAGGAAAGCCAGAAGCAGCCCTTTCGAAGATTATCGAGGGTCGCGTTACTGGTTTCGTTAAGGAAGTTGCTTTAATTGAGCAAGCATTCGCAAAGGATGCCAAAAAGACTGTAAAGCAGATTCTTGATGAAGCTGGCACTGCGGTGAAAAGCTTCTCTCGATTCCGCGTCGGTCAGTAACTTTACAAAAGAATCGAAAGAATAAGGAGCACTTATGTCGAATACAAAATACGACAGAGTGCTCCTTAAACTTTCTGGCGAAGTATTTGGTGGCGAAAAGGGAATCGGTGTTGATCCCGATGTCGTCCAAGATGTGGCAAAACAAATCGCTTCGGTAGTTAAAAGTGGCACTCAAATTGCGATTGTTGTCGGCGGTGGAAATTATTTTCGTGGCGCTGAATTACAGAACTTAGGCATGGATCGTGCCCGGGCTGATTACATGGGCATGCTCGGAACTGTAATGAACTGCCTTGCGCTCCAAGATTTCTTAGAAAAACTTGGTGTGGAAACGCGCGTACAAACTGCAATCACTATGGGCCAAGTTGCCGAACCATATGTACCACGCCGAGCAATTCGCCATTTAGAAAAAGGTCGCGTTGTAATTTTTGGCGCTGGCGCCGGAATGCCATTCTTCACAACCGATACGGTTGCGGCGCAACGAGCTCTTGAAATTCACGCCAAAGCGCTACTTCTGGCAAAAAGTGGTGTCGATGGCGTTTACTCCGCAGATCCTAAGAAGGATTCAACTGCAAAGAAATTCGATCAAATTTCTTACGACGAAGTGCTTTCTAAATCATTGGCAGTTGCTGATGCAGCCGCTTTTAGCCTCTGCCGCGAAAATAAATTGCCAATCGTGGTCTTTGATTTAATGAATAATGGCAATATCGCCCGTGCCGTGAATGGCGAAAAAATTGGCACTTTAGTTAACTAAGTAAAGACTAAGAGGAAAACATGAGCGATATCGCAACCATCATGAAAGATGGCGAAACCAAAATGAATAAGTGTGTCGAAGTGGCAAAGGATGATTTTGCTTCAATCCGCACTGGTCGCGCGAATCCAGCGTTGTTTAACAAAATTATGGTCGATTATTACGGTGCAATGACTCCGCTTTCCCAATTGGCGACGGTCCAAGTACCAGAAGCTCGAATGGCGCTAATTTCACCATTTGATAAAGGCGCGATGGCTTCAATTGAAAAAGCAATTCGCGAATCAGATTTAGGTGTAAATCCTGGTAACGATGGCGTAGTTGTGCGCGTTACCTTTCCGCAATTAACTGAAGAACGTCGTAAGGAATACATCAAGATGGCGAAAACCAAAGGCGAAGATGCCAA
>JBEGQQ010000094.1:0-4802 GCA_041180925.1 Actinomycetota bacterium | reverse complement strand
ATATCTTCTATTGTGAAGGGGTCTGAGGTATGTTCCTCAGCAATTCGAGCATGAAAATAAACTTGTAGTAAAACGTCACCTAATTCTTCGCGCATGGCATTTCGATCTTTTGCATCGACGGAGTCAATAAATTCATATGATTCTTCGAGCAAATACTTTAGAAGCGATTCATGCGTTTGTTCGGCATCCCAAGGGCAACCACCAGGTGAACGTAACTTATCCATTACCTCTTTGAGACGAATAAGTTCCGAATTCATTTGACCAATGCAGAACCGGCAGGATCAAATGATGTTAAATCACCAGATTGATAATCCCATGTTCCAAAGCGAGGATTAATTTCTAATCCAACGCTCTTAATATGATCTTCAACTAGTTGCTGAACCACGGTTCCTGGATCACCTATTTTTGATTTCGCCACTGCTTGGCTCAGCGCATCTGAAATTATTAAGGTTCGAATATATTTATCGAAGTCTCTTGGCGCTATATTTGCATTCACAAGTGCGCTAGGTAGATTTTCACTTCCGCCGATTTGGGAAATTAGATCTATTTTCATCGAATCAATTTGACCCTTTGTAACATTAAAACCTTGAGTTTTGCCAATTTGCAAAAATACTTCAGAAATTAGGTTGAATCTGAGTACATTTCTATTCAATTCTTCGCCCGACAATAACTGCAAACCATTTGTGTCTAATTTGGCGCGTTCTGCCAGAATTTCGTTGATACTTTTTTGAATTTCAGTTTGAGTAATTTGAGTCTTACCAATTGTTGCTGCGATTCCACTTTGGCCACATCCCGTGAGTGCAATCAATAGAAACCCGATAGCCAAAATCTTTTTCACGGTTTACCTCTAACCTTCGATTAATTCGTCCATGATTTTCGTAACCCACTCAATTAACGAAGTATCCACTAAATCGGTGGTTTCTCCCAAAATTCTACTGAAGTCTTGCGGAAATGCGACTAGAGCCACATTGGAGACTGACTTGTAAATCGAACGCGGATACAAGCGATTAAGTTTTATTACTTTCGACTCTGTTAATTTCACTGGCGAAATCCGAAGTTTATTGCCCTGCATTAGAATTTCATTTAATCCAAGTTTCTTTGCTCGGTATCTCAATTTTGCAATCTGCAATAAAAGATTTACCGGTTCTGGAATTGGGCCAAATCGATCCGTTAGTTCAGCGCTAAATTCACTTATTTCGTTCTCATTCTTGATATCTGCCAAACGTCGATAGATATCTAATCGCAATCGTTCGGAATCAATATAAGTTTCTGGTAAGTGCGCATTGACCGCTAATTCAATTCTGCAATCTTTATCTTGAACTTCGCCCTGAACGATTCCGCTCTTAAATTCAGTAACTGCCTCACCAACCATTCGCATGTACAAATCAAAACCAACCTCTGCAATATGGCCAGATTGCTCTCCACCGAGTAAATTCCCGGCGCCTCGAATTTCTAAGTCCTTAAGCGCCACCTGCATACCGGATCCAAGTTCGGTATTTGAAGCGATTGTATTTAGTCTTTCGATTGCAATTTCGCTTAAAGGTTTATCGGCGTCATATAGAAAATAGGCATAGCCACGTTCCTTGCTGCGCCCCACTCGACCTCTAATTTGGTGTAATTGAGATAAACCAAATAAATCTGCACGCTCCACAATTAAGGTATTGGCATTTGAAATATCGAGTCCACTTTCAATTATTGTCGTACAAACTAAGACATCAAATTTTCTAATCCAAAAATCTATAATCACATCTTCTAGTGCACTTTCTGACATTTGACCATGCGCAACCCTGATTCTGGCTTCCGGAATTATCTCTTGTAACTTCAGCGCTGCGCGATCGATGGATTCCACGCGATTATGGATGTAGAAAATTTGTCCATCACGCATTAACTCACGATGAATTGCGGCTTTTATTTGATTTGGATCGCTTGGCCCAACATAAGTTAGTACGGGATGTCGCTCTTCTGGCGGGGTAGAAATAGTAGACATTTCTCTAATACCAGTAATTGCCATTTCTAGGGTTCTTGGAATGGGCGTAGCTGACATTGCTAGAACATCCACTCGAACTCTCAATTTTTTAAGTTCTTCCTTTTGCTCGACACCAAATCGCTGCTCTTCGTCAATAATCACTAAACCAAGATCGCGGAATTTCACATCATGTGAAAGTATTCTGTGAGTTCCAATCAATACATCAATCGAACCAGTTTCAAGTTCTTTTAATATTTCTCTGCTCTCTCTGGCGGTATTAAATCTTGATAAACCAGCTACTTTTATTGGAAAGTTTGCATATCTTTGACTGAATGTTTTTAGGTGCTGTTGAACTAATAAAGTTGTTGGCACTAAAACTGCCACCTGTTTTCCATCCTGTGTTGCTTTGAAAGCTGCTCGAATTGCAATTTCAGTTTTCCCATACCCCACATCTCCACAAACCAGCCGATCCATTGGAAATGAATCTTCCATGTCGCGTTTTACATCTTCGATTGTGCTCAATTGATCTTCAGTTTCCACGAATGGAAAACTGGCTTCTAATTCTTTTTGCCAGGTTGTGTCTGGCGAAAACGCAAACCCTGGTTCACTTTTTCTTGCTGCGTAAAGTCGAATGAGTTCGCCAGCAATTTGTTTTACTGCTTTCCGAGCCCGGGATTTTGCTTTGCTCCACTCTCCGCTACCAATTCGATTAATTGTTGGTCGCTCGCCGCCAATATATTTACTGATTAGATCTAGCGAATCGGTAGGGACATAAATGCGGTCTCCTGGTTGGCCACGTTTTGCTGGCGCATATTCGATGACCAGATACTCACGTTCGATTCCCGCTACCTTTCTTTTAAGCAACTCGACATATGTGCCGATTCCGTGCTGCTCGTGAACTACGTAATCACCCGGTTTTAGTTCAAGTGGATCGATCCGTTTCTTACGTTTCGAGGGTAACTTTTCGGAATTAGACGTTGAACTTCCGATGAAATCACTTTCAGTGATGAAAGTTAAACCGCTGCTTGAAAAGCCATTTTCAATTGGAAGTAATTCCATCGGAATTTCTAATTCAAGGTCACGAAACATATTTTGATAACGCTCGAGAGTTCCAGTTGTATTCGCGACAAAGAATGATTTTTTATTCAATAAAAATTTAGTCAACTCCTCTAATTTCCCGTTGAATACGGGCGCAGGATCTATTTCTAAAAATAGATCATCGGATAAGTCGTTTCCGTATGGCTTTAAATTCAGTACAACATGAGAGCGCTTTTCAATTTCTTCAAAATCTAAATATTTGCTGGCACCGACTTCATTTGGTGCATCGGCTCCGATTGCCGCATTTGACCAAGCTGCATTTCTAAATTCTTCATCTGTTGCAAGCAATTCTGCCACCCGGCTAGCGCAGCGGTCTCGCTCAATAAAAATAGTTTTTGAATTTTTTGGAAGTCGATCAACAATTAATTGACCATCTTGATTTGTTGGAAGCTCTTTGCATGGCAAAATTTCAACTAAATCTGTTAATACTTCAATCGAACGCTGATCTGAAATAGCAAAGGTATGTATAGATTCAATTTCATCGTCAAACATGTCGATGCGAATTGGGTGTTCAAGTTGCGGCGGAAATAGATCAATAATTCCACCGCGAATTGCGAACTCGCCACGACTTTCAACTAAATCAGTCCGTTCATAAGAAAGATTGACTAATTTTTTTGCAAAATCTGAAATTTCGAGTTTTCGTCCAGGTGCAATGCTAAGTGGCTCAGTTGCGGCAAGGTTTTTAGAAAATTCATGAATTGCTGACCGGACCGGTGCAATCACCACAACTTTTTCATTGGATCGTAATTCATTTAGCGTACTAATTCGTTCGGCAATAGTTTCACTGCTTGGTTTCAATTTTTCATGAGGCAAAGTTTCCCAGGCTGGAAAATTCAAGATTTTTAAATTGAAAGCTGCCAACTCTTTAAATAACTTATCTGCAATTCTGGCATTTGGCGTTACTACTAAAACTGATTGCTTTTTGGCAATTGTTGCAATCACAAATGGATTGGCAGCAACAGGGGCAACTATTGAATTTTTACTTGAAATTTGTGCACCAAAATGCATCTCAAATAATGAAAACAAATTTGCCTCCTTTGCCGTTAAACGCCACTTAGCCCCGTTCCCAAAAAGGGAGGGGGCTCGCGAAGCACAATAGTAATGCGATGATTAGCCAATGAGCGCCGAGAGCCAATTAACCAAGTTCGATGAAGATTTAGAACTTCGATCTGACGTCCGCGCACTCGGTGATCTGCTTGGCCAATCTTTAGTTCGGCAAGAAGGATCAAGTTTGTTGGATTTAGTTGAAAAGGTGCGTAAAGCTGTCCGCGAAGGAAATGGCGAAGTTGAGCTTCAACGAATCTCGGTAGAGCAATCAGTGCAATTAGTGCGAGCATTTAGCATTTATTTCTACTTAGCAAATATCGCAGAACAGGTTCATCGATCTAGAGTTTTAGATAAACAAAAAGCCGGAAAAGGCAGTTGGATCGCGCAGGCCGTTGAAAAAATTTCAAATGAGCAGATTTCAAAAGACGAATTAGCGTCATGGTTAAAAGATTTTTCTATTAGACCCGTATTTACTGCGCATCCCACGGAAGCTGCCAGACGTTCAATTCTTAGCAAGCTAGATAAAATTGCCACGCTTTTAGATCAACCAACAAATTCAATTCGAAACGCGCGACTTAGCGAATCAATTGATCTACTTTGGCAGACTGATGAATTGCGAGTGGAGCGACCACTTGTCACTGATGAGGCGGTAAATGCGCTTTATTATTTAGATGACTTGTTCCGGTTTACT
>JBEGQQ010000093.1:0-3111 GCA_041180925.1 Actinomycetota bacterium | reverse complement strand
CTTCGCGCTTCAAAGACTTCATAGCTTTTGATGAATCAAAAGTCTTATCGTAAAGATTCTTATCTAGTAATTCAGAATATCCCTTAATCACGGTTAACGGGGTCCGTAATTCGTGGGCAATATCGCTCAAGTGATCCTGCATAAAAATTATGTGATTTTCATTTTGATAATTACGGTAAATTACATAAAGGAATAAAATCAACAAACTAGACCCAATTGCAATTAAATTGTAATTTATTAGGTTTGATTTCAAAGTCGTGCGATAAATTGAATCTTCGTTAGATAAAGGCGTAAGTACAACCAGAGTTCCGCCACTTCCCAGCGCTAATTTGTATCCAGCAAATGTCGATTGGCCATTGCCTATTATTTGTCGAGAAGTTGAAAGTTTGGAAAAAAAGTTTTGGGGTAATTTCGGTGCTTTAACTTGACTATCGATAATTATGGATTGATTTCCACCCTCAGTAATTACCGATGCTTCGATGTCAAGATTAGATTTCTTGAGTTCGTACAGCGCGGTACTTAATTGCGAATTTGAATTTTGATTAATCTCATCAAAAATTCTATTTATTTTTTGATCTAACTTTTTAAGTTCCTGTTCCCTAAGATTCCCTGCACTCAAAAAAGCTAATGAGTTAGAAACCGCAAAAAAAATAACTACTAAAAATATAAGAATATTCTTAAATGTTTGAAATTTGAGTTCAATCTTCAATTACAAATCCGATTCCTCTAACCGTTTTAATTCCCTGATATCCATCCCGGTGTAGCTTCTTTCTTAGATAAGAGATGTAAGTATCAATTACAGTTGTTTCTGATTCAAAATCAATACCCCAAACTTCGGAAAGAAGTGTGTTTTTTGTTAGCACTTTTGATTTATTTTCTACAAGCAAGATAAGAAGTCGATATTCAGTTGGTGAAAGTTCAATTAACTGATCATTAAAAGTTACTTGATATTTTTCGGTATTAATTTTTATAGGTCCACAGTTCAATATCCGATCATCTTTATCAAAGTTATTAGATCTCTTTAGTATGGCCTTTACGCGAAGCGTTAGCTCTTCAAGCCCAAAAGGTTTTGTCACGTAATCATCAGCACCAATCCGAAGTCCTCGATTTATATCGAATTGATCAGTCCGAGCGCTCAACATCAATACGGGAGTTCGGTTTCCGGTTTCACGAAGATTCTCCACTAATTCAAATCCATTCATCATTGGCATATTTACATCTATAATCAAGAGATTAGGTTTGTAATTTTTGATCTTTTCTAAAGCCGTCAAACCATTTTCAGATTGAAGTACTTCGTAACCAGACATCGTTAAAGCGTCAGTTAAAAGCTCTCGTACGCCTACCTCATCGTCAACCACCAAAATGCTTAATTTCATACCCGTATCTTCTTATTAAAACTCTTCATTTTCGAGAATTAAAAGGTACTTTAAAGAGAACCGACAAATTTTTCACAGAGGATTCACAAAGTCTTGAGCGATGATTCTCTCAGTGAAGTTCCGAAAAGTTCGGGATAGAAATGGAGCAAGATGAAGAAGTTATTTAAATCAAGCCTAACATTATTGATGGTTTTCTCTATTCTTTCAGGCGGCAACTTAGTTGCTAAAGCGGAGGAAGTAACAACCCCAACTGTTCAAAACTCGACAGATGCAACTGCTGCCAAACAAGCTCGCATTGCAGAAAAAGCAGCAAAGAAGTCTGCAAAAGAAGCAGAAAAGCAAGCAAAGCTAGCTGCTAAGGCTGCAAAAGATAAAGCTAAATCAGATTATCAAAATGCCAAAAAGATTTACAAAGAAGCAAAAAAGGCAATTGATGATAAATTCAAAAATGCGGTTAAGGCTGCACGTTCTGCATTTAAGTCTGCAAAGAATTCAACTTTAACTCCAGAACAGTTGAATCAACTTGTCAGCACAAGAGATTCTGCAATTGCTGCAGCAACAGCAACTCGCGATTCTGAAATAGCTGCCTTAGGTGCCGCACCGGTCAAACCAGTTAATTAATTCTCCCTCGGTTGGTAATAAAACCCCGTCAGAACCTTAATAAGTTTTGGCGGGGTTTACCTTTAAAGCAACCCAGATAAATCATCTGGAATCTCAATACTGGTTAAGAATTTTTTCGGATCATGTAAATCTTTTTCAGATGGCAAAATTCCAGACCAGATTTTGTCGCGGGCAGAAATGTCTTTGCCCGAACGAATTTCAGTAAAGAAATTTGAAGCTTCTCGCGCAAGTTTTGGCGAAACTTCTAAATTAAAAATTGCTCGAAATAGCTGTTGTGTTGGCGAATTTATAGCGCGCTCGCGACGTAGCATTTCGCGTAAGTTTGAAATTGTTGGCAGGCGATCACCTGCAGCCAAAGTAATAACTTCATCAGTCCAGCCATCGATTAAAGCGAGCGCAGTTTCAAGTTTTTCTAAGGCAACTTTCTGAGCTGGACTCTCTTCCGGTGTAAAAATTCCGCTATTTAAAGCGATGGTAAAACTTTGCGGATTGCTTGGATCAAATTCGCCATTTTCTAAAGCAGCTTCGGCTTGGCGCTGCATCGCATCTAAATCGATATGAATCCCGCGGCCATATTCGGTGATCGCGCTTTGTAAATAAGAAACTAACCACGGATTTGCGGCAAATAATCGAGCGACCGCGTTCTCGCGAAGCGCATGGAAAATTTCAATTTCGGTGCGTGGAATATTTAAATCAGCGCCCCATTTATCAACGTTTTGTGGCAGCAGCGATGGTTTAACTGGATCAATCAGTGGCAGCGCCGAATCATGTGCACCAGTGCTCTTATTTCCAATTGCGCCAATAACTTGGCCCAATTGCGTCGCCAACATCTGTCCGATAAATGCACGAAGTACTTGGCCCATTGCACCAATTTGTGCTGCTGCCATTTGACCGCTTTCGCCAATTTCATCGGCGCCTTCGGTAGCTTCGGCAATCAGCGAGGTCACAGCATCTGTTAAACCTGTTGCAAGTGGCGTCATTGTTGCCTGCCAGCCGGCAATGGAATCGTTTAACCAATCAATCGGACTGACCGCTGGGCGATCTGTGGCAACGCTAGGGAAAACCGTTGCAGCATCTAGCCAAATATTTGCAATGGAAAAAGCTTCTTGAATTC
>JBEGQQ010000092.1:0-6263 GCA_041180925.1 Actinomycetota bacterium | reverse complement strand
GTAGATTCAGATGGAAATTTCTTAGTTTTTGGCAGTGGGGCAGTTGCCACAACAATTAATATTCCACCGGCAAGCGCGCCGCTGAATCCAGATAATGTCGTGGTTGCGCCGCAAAGCATTACTCGTGGAAATGCGACACAAATTTGGCGTTGGAAAATTTCAACCTCGGGCGAAGTATTAGAAGCCAAAGGATTAGATGTTGGTACGCCAGTTTGGGTTAAAAGCGTTTTCGGGAATTTAATCGCCGGATCTGTGGCGACCGAAACTGGAATTGCCGGTTTTTATCTTAATTGGGATGGCGTAACCAGTAAATTAAATCTAATTGGTAAAAATAGTTCAGAAGTTAATGTAGTGCTAAATAATAACTATCTTGCCGGCAGCTCGGCTGAAAAACTATTTGGTAAAAATTTGGCAGCAAAAAGAGATGGCATTCTTTATAAAATTTCCAAACCAAATTTGGTTCGAAGCAGTAACTTAAATGCCGAGCGGCGTTGGATTAGCGGAACTTCTAATTATTTCCTTGGGGGCAGCGCGGTTGTTGGCAAGAAAACCGAAGCGGTCGTTACAAAATTCACGAGCAACTTCGCGCCTACTTGGACCACTCGATTTCCAGCTATCGGACCGGCAAAAGTTGTCGCTGCTAAGAAGAATTTCATGGCGGCATTTGCTACGAAAGGTGGAAAAATTTCAATCATTACTTTTGATAGCCGAGGAAAGATAATCGAGCGCAAATCGATAATTGGCAGCGAAATAAGTGCTTTTGGCTATTCTGATGAAATTGGCGCTTTAATTTTGGCGAACGGTTCGTTAAATCGATTAACTTCACGCTAATCTACGGCCATGGGTTCCGTAATCAAAAAACGCCGCAAGCGCATGGCGAAAAAGAAGCATAAGAAACTTCTAAAGAAGACTCGAATTCAGCGCCGTAACGCTAAAAAGTAATTAATTACTTAAGAGCTACCAGTCTTCCGTTAATGCCGGCAACGGCATAACGATTTCGTTTCCATTGAATCCAATCCGACATGATTGGATCAGTTGACTGCCAGGAACTTACCAATTTTCCCTTTGCTAGCTTTGTATCCATTACACATAGTCGCAATTCGCAATTAACCAATAACAAGTTTTCATTTAGTGCTAAATAAGCATTTGGATTACCAAATTTACTTAGCGTAGAGGCAATAATTTCGCCGCCCAATACTTGCCATCGAATGTAATCTGGATTTGGAATTGAGGTAGTTGGTGCCGTCATCCAGGTAGCCAAAATTTGCTTTCCAGATTTTGCGATATCAACGTCATAGCCGGCAACGGCAACATTTTCTCTTGGGCTATCTAAAGTTTGATATTCCCAAGCAGAAAAATCTGCCTTCTTTCTAATCGCCAATCGAATTTCGCCAGAGATGGCATCGCGTTTGGTATTTACTGATGTTACTGAATCGTAAATTAAATACGTTTTTCCACCAGTGTTAATCGCCGTTAAATGGAAACCAACATCGCCTTCGGTGCGACCATCTGTCTTACGATCACCATCAACTAATTCGTACTCCCATTCCGCGCCTGGACTTTTGATTGCGCCAAGCAAGATGCCTTGGCTCTCATCGCGATAAAAAACTTGGATTCCTTCTTTTGTAATAACGCATGCGTTAGAAACACTGACATTACTTGCAGTTCGAATCCGATCTAAATCTTTATAGCTTTGCACCACTGGACCATCGCCATCAACGGTTTCCACCACAACTTTTTTCCCATCAAAAGTTGCATGGAATAAATCTCGCTTTACTGTATCGGTAAAGAAAATATGAATTCGTTTTTTGTCGGTGCATACTGAGAGAGCGGAACCAACTTTTTCGCCATCTTCAATTACCGTCTTGCTCCAACTGCGCCCATTCCATAAAGCTAATTTCAAAATTTGTTTTTGGCTATCGACATAAGCAATTGCGGGATTCTTCTTAAAAACCGTAGTTGCTAAAGCTTTAGCATCGCTATTTCGATCAATTACCGTTTCGCGCCATGCTCTCGCCGGCGTAACGGTATTAGTGGTGGCAAATTCAGAAAGCCCGAGCGAATTCTTTGCAGCAACTGTAAATCCATAAGTTGAACCATTTTTCAAATTCGGAACAGTTGCGGGGCTACTTTCAACGTTAGTCTCTTCGCCGGTAATAATATTTTTGATTACATAACCGGTTACCTGCGCAGCGCGGGCATTTATCGGCGCATCAAATGTGACAATCGCAGAATTATCGCCAATTAATGCGCGAGCATTTGTTGGCGCTAACGGCAAAACTTTTGCAACTCCAGCCGGGGGTTTAGTGCGCATATCTTCCATCATTGCCAGCGCAATTGGTCCTGGATCTTTAAAAACTTCGCCAGCATCTAAATTTGGCGTCATTACCGAATCGGCACCAGTTTTTCCAAAAGTTGATTCGTCTAAATGACTGATTGATGAACCGGATTCATATTTGCTTGGCGAATAAAGTTTTGGTGCCACACCATTATTTGCGGCGATTCCTTTTGGGCCAGACCAAACTAAATAATTTGTTAGCGCTCGGCCAAGTTCTGGCGAAGGGCTAGGTAGCTCTGAAATTCTGGTGCCATCAGGTGTCTGGACAAAAGCATCAAACGGCGTTGGATTTTGCAGCGTTCCAAGTCCGTAATTTGAACTGTAATTATTAGTAGATAAAAATCCTAAGCCGTGACAAATTTCGTGAATAAACACTGATTCCAAATCATATTCACGATCAGTGGGCGCGCCATCTCCGCGAGTATTCCAAGCGCCATCACTATTTACCGAAATAACAATTTCCGGAGAGCCACGATCTAAATCTTTTCCGGCAAGAGCATTAGCTAACGCCGACGGATACCAAAATGTTGCATCTGGGGCACCAACAAAATTTGAAAAGTAACTTCCTGGTCGCGCGTAACCCAATACCGATGCGCGATCGGTTCGACCCCAACTTGCATCAACTTGGATTGGAACAGTGCTTTCAAAATATCCAGCCCAAACATCAATTGCCCGTTGCATTTCTACTTTTGCCCACTCTGGAAAATTTGTGTAGGTAACTTCGAACGTCGCCTTCTGTTCCAATTTTGCGCCAGTGGTTGGCGTTGCGTAAGCAACTGGTCCGCCGACTTTGCCAGCGAAGGTATAACCCCAAGTTGTAGCTGGGCGAACTAAAAAGGCTTCAGCCGGGGCGGAAAGTATTGGCGCCGAGATAAAAGTTGAGACCAACAGGAGAATTAAGCGCTTCATACAACCGCAACGCTATCAAATGAAATGATAAGCAAGTGAATCCAAAAGCGGCCGTATCGGTCTATTCGCGCTCGGGTTGTCATTTATGCGAGCGAGTTCTCGAACAATTAAGACCACTCACAGCTTCGCTTAATTTTGAATTGGAAGAGATATTAATTGATGGCAATCCTGAACTAGAAAAAGAGTTTGGCGAATTAATTCCAGTGACAAAAATTAATGGTCACTATGTTGATCACTTTTCGATTGATTTAGATAAGTTTAAAACTTACCTTGAAAAATATCGTCAGCATCAATAATTTTGTAGGCATAACCTTGTTCCGCTAAGAAACGTTGACGATTTTGCGCATAATCTTGATCCAAGGTATCGCGCGAGACGACGGAGTAAAACCGAGCGCCGCGACCATCTGATTTCGGGCGCAAAATTCTTCCCAAACGTTGCGCCTCTTCTTGGCGCGAACCAAAAGCGCCCGAAACTTGAATTGCAATCGTGGCATCAGGTAAATCAATTGAAAAGTTAGCAACTTTGGAGACCACGAGACATTTAATTTCACCACTTCGGAATTTATTAAACAGCACTTCCCGTTCGGCGATTGGCGTTTCGCCTTTGATTACTGGCGCTTTCAACAAAGCGCTTAATTCATCTAGCTGATCCAAATATTGGCCAATCACCAAAACTTGATCATCCTGATGATGCATTGCAATCTGTTCCACAACTTTTGATTTAGTTTTGGTTGTTGCGCCCTTGCGATATTTCTCTTCTTGTTCAGCTGTGGCGTAAGCCAACCGTTCATTTTCGGTCAAAGTTACGCGAACTTCAATACATTCTGCTGGCGCGATATAACCCTGTGCTTCAATTTCTTTCCACGGAACATCAAATCTTTTTGGACCAATTAATGAAAATACTTCGCCTTCCATTCCATCTTCGCGCACCAATGTTGCAGTTAAGCCAAGGCGACGCTTTGATTGAATATCAGCCGTAAAGCGGAAAATTGGCGCTGGTAATAAATGTACTTCGTCGTAAATTATTAAGCCCCAGTCATAGGAATCAAATAGATCTAAATGCGCGTAAACGCCATTCTTTTTCTTGGTCATAACTTGATATGTTGCAATTGTTACTGGTCGAATCTCTTTTTTTGAACCGGAATATTCGCCAATTTCATCTTCATTCAAAGTAGTGCGACGAAGTAATTCTTCCCGCCATTGTCTTGCAGCGACGGTATTTGTTACCAAAATTAGAGTAGTTGCTTTTGCATGCGACATTGCAGCCGCACCGACAATGGTTTTTCCAGCGCCACATGGCAGAACTACAACGCCAGAACCGCCATGCCAAAAACCTTCTGCAGCTAATTCTTGATAGCTGCGAATTTTCCAGCCATCTTGGTTTAAATCAATTGGATGCGCTTGGCCGTCGACGTAGCCGGCAAAATCTTCTGCAGGCCAACCTAACCGAAGTAGTGATTGTTTAATCTGGCCACGTTGGGATGGATGTACCGCAATGGTTTCGTTATCAATTCGAGCACCAAGTAGCGGTGCAATCTTTTTAGCGCGGATAACTTCTTCTAAAACCGCAGAATCAGTTGTAACTAGAACTAAGCCATGAATTGGATTCATCTCCAGTCGCAACCGGCCGTAGCGCGACATCGTTTCGGCAACATCTAGAAGCAGTGAGTTTGGTACGGCATATCTGCTGTATTTAATTAAAGTATCAATGACACCTTCGGCATCATGGCCAGCAGCGCGCGCATTCCATAAACCTAGATTTGTTAAGCGGTAGGTATGAATATGTTCTGGCGAACGCTCTAATTCGGCAAATGGCGCAATTGCGCGGCGACATTCAGTTGAAAGTGGATGATCTACATCGAGTAAAAGTGTTTTATCGCTTTGAACGATTAACGGCCCGTCGCTCATTTCAACAACTCTTTTACTAATTCATGCAGAAATTCACTTCGTTCTGCAATTGATTTAACACTGACCCATTCCGTTGCCGCATGCGCGCCACCACCAACTGCGCCCAGTCCATCTAAAACTTTGGCGCCTGCGGCAGCCGCAAAATTTCCATCGCTTGCTCCGCCAACTTCTGCCGCGCCCAACTCGCCCAGCCCAACTCGCTTCGCAACCACTTTGGCAATTTCATAAAGTTCTTTAGTTGCCGAAGGTTGTAGCGGTGGTCGATTTAATCCGCCAGTGATTTCTAACGTTGCTTCTGGATGGTTTGCTTTCAATGATTTGATTGCTTTGTCAACGCGTTCTAATTCTGAGGTGTGGAACGAACGGGCATCGATATCTATTACTGCAAGTTCAGGAACAGTATTGGTCGAGGTTCCGCTATGCATCAAAGTTGGCACCACCGTTGTGCCATGCGTTGGATCTTCTAGTTTTGAAAGTTGTAGAACTTGGTGGGCAATTTCGACGCTGGCATTTACTCCTTTTTCAGGTTCTAAACCGGCGTGAGCGGCGCGGCCGTGAACTTTGATTTGATACATCGAAGTTCCTTTTCGACCAGTTTTAACTTTTCCATCCAAGCTTGCTTCCAAAACCAGAACTGCATCGGCATTTTTTGAAACTTCCATAATCATTTCGCGCGAGGTTTGGCTACCAATTTCTTCATCAGTTGTTGCAATTAGCGCTACATCTCCTTCAATTCCCTTTAGTGCAAAGAGCGCTTGAATAAAGCCAGCTTTCATATCAAAAGTGCCAGGGCCGCGAAGCACATCACCATTGATTTCCCAAATAGGTGTGTAACTTCCGATTGGCCAAACTGTATCTAAATGGGCAAGTAAAACTACCTTAGGTTTTTCTGTTCCCCACCAAAAAACTGGACGACCATTTACCTCTTTAATTTCGGCAGGTTTTCCTAATTCTTTTATCGCAATCTCATTTGCTAGCGCGACTACTTTTCGGCAAGCAGCTAAATCATCAGAAGGCGACTCAGCGCGAACTAAGGTTTCTAACGCTGACAACATAGGGTCAATTCTGCCACTTTTATCCATCACAGCGGAGCCACACCAGTTATACG
>JBEGQQ010000091.1:0-3359 GCA_041180925.1 Actinomycetota bacterium | reverse complement strand
TTGATTACATCTTTTGGACCAATCATCCAACCCACGCGCCAGCCAGTCATCGCATAAGTTTTTGCCACACCATTTAATATGACGCACGTATCGGCAAGTTCGGGCACTACTACTGGCATTGATGGCGCGGTGGCACCGTCATAAAGTAGATGCTCGTAAATTTCATCGCTAATTACCCAAATTCCATTTTTAACAGCCCATTCGCCGATTGCTTTAACTTGTTCAGCCGAATAGACCGAACCAGTTGGATTGCTTGGGGAACAAAATAATAGCGCTTTTGTTTTTGGCGTGCGTGCTTTTTCTAATTGATCGACTGTTACTAAATAATTCTGTGATTCATCAGCGAAAACTTCGACCGGAACACCGCCAGCTAATTTCACGCACTCTGGATAAGTTGTCCAATATGGCGCCGGCAGAATTACTTCATCACCTTTATCAATGATCGTAGCGAATGCTTGATACACAGCTTGCTTACCACCATTAGTAACAAGAACTTGATCCGCTGTAATTTCAAAATTTGAATCGCGTTTTGTCTTTTTTACAATTGCTTCGCGTAATTCTGGAAGACCTGGTGTTGGGGTGTAGCGATGATTTGCCACTTTACTTGCAGCATCAATTGCTGCATTAACAATGTAATCCGGCGTTGGAAAATCTGGTTCACCGGCACCAAATCCAATTACAGGCCGACCTGCAGCTTTTAACGCTTTAGCTTTGCCATCAACAGCTAGCGTTGCCGATTCTGCGATTGCGGCAATCCGTGAAGAGATTCTGCTCATGAAGCGAAGTCTGCCTGATGGGCTTCATGCGGGGAAATCAACCCGATTTTTAATTGCTCATATACCTGGCTTAGACTTCCCGCCCTAGCGGATATGGCTTTTGCCAATGCTTTTGTCATGCCCGTTCGAAGGGCAGTAGCTCAATTGGCCAGAGTTCCGGTCTCCAAAACCGGCGGTTGGGGGTTCAAGTCCCTCCTGCCCTGCAAGTTTTGGAATCGGTTTAGGAATCGGTTTAGGAATCGAGAGAAAGAAAGGAGTAATGAAAAGTGGAACAAGAAGTTAATAAAGAAGTGAAGCTTGGACCAATTGGTCGCATTGCTCTCTTCTATCGACAAGTTATTTCCGAACTTCGTCGCGTAGTTTGGCCATCGCGTAATCAGCTGACTACTTATACCTCTGTTGTTTTAGTTTTCGTTGCTTTCATAATTCTCGTGGTTTCAATTTTTGATCTCGGAATTACCAAATTAGTTTTCTGGATTTTCGGTTAAAGGAATTAATGTGACAGATCAACAACCTGGTCAAGTGCCAGAGAACGATGCCTTCGAAGCAGCGCTCGCAGCTGCGTCAGTCGAAGATGCTGCGGCAACCGCAGTTGATGTTGTCGATCCAGAACTAGCAATCGCTCAAGATGAATCTGGCGATGTGGTCGAAGACGAGAATGATCCAAATGCAGAGTTTCGTCGCACGCTTCGTAGCGCAATCGGAGATTGGTATGTAGTTCACTCTTATGCTGGATACGAAAAGAAGGTAAAGGGAAATCTCCAAAACCGAATTCAATCTTTGAATATGGAAGATTACATTTACCAAATTGAAGTGCCAGAAGAAGAATTTACCGAAGTCAAAGCTGGCCAACTTAAAAAAGTTAAGCGAAATGTATTCCCTGGTTACGTTTTAGTGCGCATGGAATTAACGGACGAATCATGGTCATGCGTTCGAAACACACCGGGCGTTACCGGTTTCGTAGGAAATGCTCATCATCCAACCCCACTTAGCTTGGATGAAGTTGAAAAGATTTTGGCACCACGCCCAGTTAAAAAGGATGGCAAGCCAGAAATTCGCCATGTTGAATTTGAAATTGGTGAATCGGTAACAGTTATGGATGGACCATTCGCAACTTTGCCAGCGACAATTTCAGAGATCATGCCAGAGCAGGCGAAGCTAAAAGTTTTGGTTTCAATCTTTGGACGTGAGACCCCAGTTGAACTTGGCTTCAACCAAGTACAGAAGATTTAACGAAATTTAATTAATCAGGAAAAGAAAAGAAGAAGGTAACGAAATGGCACCAAAGAAGAAGGTATCTGCACTAATTAAATTGCAGATTCAAGCAGGCGCAGCGACACCAGCTCCACCAGTTGGTCCAGCGCTAGGTCAGCACGGTGTAAACATCATGGACTTCGTTAAGGCGTATAACGCGGCAACTGAGTCTCAAAAGGGCAACATCATTCCAGTTGAAATTACTGTTTATGAAGATCGCTCATTTACCTTCATTACAAAAACGCCACCAGCTTCTCGTTTAATTCTCAAAGCGGCAGGCGTCGAAAAGGGTTCAGCAGTT
Source organism: Actinomycetota bacterium (assembly GCA_041180925.1). Lineage (GTDB taxonomy): Bacteria > Actinomycetota > Actinomycetes > Nanopelagicales > Nanopelagicaceae > ZLKRG08. Next base: position 1,028 of record JBEGQQ010000091.1, on the reverse strand, counting down.
CCACACAAGACCAAGGTTGCCAACATAACCAAGAAGCAAGTGGAAGAGATTGCTAAAACCAAGATGGAAGATTTGAACGCTAACGACCTAGAAGCAGCTAGCCTAATTATTGCTGGCACAGCTCGCTCGATGGGAATTACAGTTCAAGGTTAAATATAAATAGTAAGAAATTTGTGGGAGAACCACGCTGGTTCGATTCACCACAAACCTAAACAAAAAAGAAAGTTAGGTTAGAAATGAAGCGCAGTAAGAAGTACACCGCAGCAGCGGCAAAAATTGAAGCAGGTCGCCTGTATTCACCACTAGAAGCCGTAAAGCTTGCGAAAGAAACTTCAACAACCAAGTACGACGCAACCGTAGAAGTTGCGCTATTTCTTGGCGTTGATCCAGCAAAAGCAGATCAAGCAATTCGTTCAACAGTTAACCTGCCACATGGCACTGGTAAAACAGCACGCGTTCTAGTTTTCGCAGGTGGTCAAAATGCTGACGCCGCTCGCGCTGCCGGAGCCGACATTGTTGGTGCAGATGAATTGATTGCCGAAGTTGAAAAGGGTCGCTTGGATTACGACGCCGTTGTTGCCACACCAGATTTAATGGGCAAAGTCGGTCGACTAGGAAAGGTACTTGGACCACGCGGTTTAATGCCAAATCCAAAGACCGGAACAGTTACAACCGATGTTGCTAAAGCTGTTACCGATATCAAAGGTGGAAAAATCGAATTCCGTGTAGATAAGCACGCGAACTTGCACTACATCATTGGAAAAACTTCTTTTACTGCCGAGCAATTAGCAGATAACTTCGCAGCGGCATTTGATGAAGTTCTTCGAGCAAAGCCATCTTCATCAAAGGGCACTTACATCAAGAAAGCAGTTGTTTCGACAACTATGGGACCTGGAATTCAAGTAGATCCAAACTATTCACGCGCGGGAACCACAGAATAAATCTATTGAAGCAGAATTAACAGGCCGTGAGCGCAATTTGCGCTCACGGCCTGTCCCGTTTTAAGATTTGTGCCTCACCAGAGATCG
>JBEGQQ010000090.1:0-5632 GCA_041180925.1 Actinomycetota bacterium | reverse complement strand
CCGAGGCGCTAGCTGAATTGGTGGCATCAATAAAAGAGATCGGAATTTTGCAACCGCCAGTAGTTCGCGAAGTTGGCGCTGGGCGCTATGAATTAATTATGGGCGAGCGGAGATTTCGCGCCGCAAAGTTAGCTGGGCTAAAAACTATCCCAGTAATTATTCGCCAAACCAAAGATAATGAATTACTTCGCGAAGCTTTAATTGAAAATATTCACCGGAGCAATTTAAATGCGCTCGAAGAAGCTGCGGCCTATTCAAATCTATTAAATGATTTCAATTGCACCCACGACGAATTGGCCGAGAAACTTGGTCGCTCGCGTTCAGTAATTACCAACACGATGCGGTTATTAAATTTGCCAGCATCTGTTCAAAACAAGGTCGCAGCTGGGGTAATTTCAGCTGGTCATGCCCGTGCGCTACTTGGTTTGACCGATTCAACTGCAATCGAAAAATTAGCTAATCGGATTGTCGCTGAAGGGCTATCGGTGCGTAGCGTTGAAGAGATTATTGCGATTTCAAAACCAGGTGGCGGCGCCAAGAAAAAGAGCGGTGGCCGGAAAGAAACGCCAGAGCTTCGCGAACTGGCTGAAGCGCTTGGTGATTCGCTAGATACCCGCGTCCGAATTGAAAGCGCTAAAGGAAAAGGCGCAATCATTATTGAATATAGCGGCGGCGAAGATTTACAACGTTTAGTAAAACTAATAAAGCCCTAATTAGCCATTAGTTACTATTTTGGAAGTTTTAGACCGCCGCGGCGATCTAACTCTTGTTTTACAACTCCAGCCAGAGCTTTCACACCTTCATGAATTCGCTCTGGCGTTGGATAGCAATATGAAAGTCGCATCGACCACGAACCAAAACCATCGGCATAAAAGGCGGTGCCCGGAACGTAGGCAACTTTGGCCACAATCGCTTTTGGCATCATTGCAGTGGTATCAATTTCAGGTGGCAAAGTAACCCAAACATAAAAACCGCCACCTGGCCTGGTCCACTTCGCCTCTTTTGGAAAATGTTTATCAAGTGATTCCAACATCGCATCGCGGCGGACTTTGTAAACTTCACAAAATGATGCAATTTGATCGCGCCACGGTTGGCTCGCTAAATAACTTGAAATCGTCATCTGAGTGAAATTTGATGGGCAGAGAATCGAAGCTTCGCTGGCAATAACCAATTTATTTTTAATGCTCTGTGGCACCAACGCCCAACCGACCCGAAGACCGGATGCGATTGTTTTCGAAAATGAACCAAGGTAGATCACGTTCTCGGAATCTTCTGCCCGCATCGCATTTGGCGATGGCTTATCAAAACCGAGCAAACCATATGGATTATCTTCAACCACGAAAATTTCAGCTTCGCGGCAGATTTCCAAAATCTCGGTGCGACGAGTTGCCGGCAATAAAACACCTGACGGATTTTGATAATTTGGAATTAAATACAAAAACTTTATTTTGCGCCCAGATTGGCGAACGGATTTGATCGCGTCGCGAAGTGCGCCCGGAACCAGACCATCTTCATCAGTTTCGACGTGAACTACCGCAGCTTCATATTGTTTAAATGTGCCAAGAGCGCCGACATAACTTGGCGCTTCCACCAAAACCACATCGCCGGGATCAATAAAAATTCGGGAAATTAAATCGAGCGCTTGCTGCGAGCCGGTAGTAATCACAACATCATCTGGATTGGCGCGAATTCCTTCGAGCGCCATAACTTCACAAATTTGTTCGCGCAGTAATGGGTGGCCTTGGCCGCTGCCATATTGCAACGCTTCAGTTCCCTGTTTTGAAATTAAATCATGTACAACATCAGCCATCATCTCCATCGGCAAGGCTGAAAGATTTGGCATACCGCCAGCGAGCGAAACGATTTCCGGGCGCGAAGCCACTGCAAAAAGTGTGCGGATTTCACTGGCCACCATTCCACCAGCGCGATGAGCAAAGCGATTTTCAAGCGCGAGCGAATCACCAGTATGTAAGCGATTTAGCTCGGACATCTACCTATCTTACCGAAAGAGTTACAAACGAAGTCCGGCGCGTTTTAAGTCCGAAATTCGAAGCGTTCCGGTTTTGGCATCATCTTCTGCTGCCAAATAAAGGCGCTGAATTGCAATCACCAATGATTCGGCAATCAAATCTCGAAACTCGGCCCGCGAATATCGTTCGACATCGCCGGCATTGCTCTCATAACCAAGATCGATTCGAACTGTCGGACATTGGGTTAAACGCAAAATATCCCAAGTTTTTACATGGGTGCGATTGTTTTGCAGGTCAGTGCGGGCACAAATTTCGCGCTGCACTAAAGATGCAAAGCGCTCGCCCACAATTGAATGAACGCCATGAGTTACCGCACCATAATAAAAAGTTGCGACGCCATGTGCTTTCTCGTTTTGATATTTATCAAAACCTAACGAGATCATTAAATCGGCGCCAGAACTATTAGCTAATTTAATTCGATCGCTTTCAATTGGATTATTTTGCGGTCCGCGAGTTAAGAAAACGCTGGCGCCAAGTGCCAAGAGGCGACCTTCAGTTCTAGCTGCAATGTCGTAAGACAAATCATCGTATGGATCAAGCACCACAACTTTTCCAGCTAATGCAGGTCCACGATTTAGCTGCTTAACCGTTTCACGCAATTGCGCCGGCGCACCACCTGAAACACTTCGCTGCAACCTAATTAACGCAGTAAATGTCGCCGGACCACATTTTCCATCAACTTCCACACCGACAGATTTTTGAAATTCTTTAACAGCTTTTTCGGTTACTGGACCGAAAATTCCATCAACTCGACCGCAATCAAAACCCATCTCAGTTAATCGCGATTGCAAGGCTGCCACATCATCGCCGCGCAGCAATGGCGATGGCGTTAAATAAAGCGAACGATCGCCTAATTTCCAACGCGCTTCTTCTAGCGCATTAAAAGTTTCTAGATTTACTTCGCCAGTAACAGTTAAGCCGCGCCCCTGCTGAAAGGCAGAGACTGCGGCTTTTACTGATTCATCAAAATTTGTTGGTTTGCTATCTAGCAATCCAATTCGATTTAGCGAAGTAATGACTTGATTTACTAAGTCTCCACTATCGCCAATTCGAAGATTGTTCATAGCGCTGAATTAGTTAGTTTAAATAAATTCAGCTAAATCTTTTAACAACATTGGCTTTGGTTTTGCACCAACCACAGTCTTAACAACTTGGCCGCCTTTAAATACATGAAGTGTCGGAATCGATGCCACGCCATACTTAATTGCGATCGAAGATTCTTCGTCAGTATTTAACTTAACAATCTTTAATTTATCGCCATGTTCTGCAGCGATCTCATCAAGAATCGGAGCAACTTGGCGGCACGGTCCGCACCATTCAGCCCAGAAATCAACCAATACCGGTGTTGGACTATTTAAAACAACCTGCTCAAAATTGGCGGCTGTTACCTTTTCTGCTGCGCTCATCTTCTCCTCTTTCTCTTTTAGTGACTTAAAAACTTTTCGGCATCTAGCGCTGCTTGGCAACCAGATCCCGCTGCGGTAATGGCTTGGCGATAAGTGTGGTCTACCAAATCACCACAAGCAAAAACTCCGCGCAAATTTGTCCGCGTGCTCTTTCCTTCGGTCACCACATAGCCTTCGCCGTCCAAATTAATTTGGCCAGTAATCAATTCATTTCGTGGCGCATGGCCGATGGCCACAAATAAACCGGTGAAATCGCGCTTGCTCTTCTCGCCCGTTACGGTGTTACGAAGTTCTAGCGCTTCGACTTTGTCGGTGCCAATAACATCGGTAACTTCGGTATTAAATAAGAATTCAATCTTTGGATTCGCTTTTGCGCGGTCAACCATAATCTTTGAGGCGCGCAATTGATCGCGACGATGAATCACCACAACTTTCGAAGCAAATTTAGTTAAGAAATTCGCCTCTTCCATCGCAGAATCTCCGCCACCCACAACTGCAATTTCTTGATTGCGGAAGAAGAAACCATCACAGGTTGCGCACCAAGAAACACCGCGCCCGGATAAACGTTTTTCGTTCTCCAAACCAATCTCTTTATAAGCCGAACCCATCGCCAAAATTACGGCTTTTGCTTTGATGGTATTTCCAGAACCATCTTTTAGCGTTTTTACATCGCCACCTAATTGCATTTCGACTATGTCATCAGAAATTAATTCAGCTCCAAATTTTTTAGCTTGGGCTTTCATCTGATCCATTAAATCTGGACCCATGATGCCATCTCGAAATCCTGGAAAATTTTCAACATCAGTTGTATTCATAAGCGCGCCACCAGCGGTTACTGAGCCTTCATACACGACTGGATTTAATTGGGCACGCGCTGCATAAATTGCGGCGGTATACCCAGCTGGACCAGAGCCAACAATTACTAATTCTTTAACATCGCTCATTGAATTGCTCATTATTCCCTTTACCTAGGTAAAACCTTGCGAATGAATTGCGTAAAAGTTGCAACTTCCGCCACTTTTAAAGCGCGGGCGATAAGGAAGTAGCCACTTGCACCGACAACTATTACCAATAACAACTCAACAACTCGAATAATTCCCGAAACTTCGCCAACCCAACGTGTTATTAAATAAATTGGCGCCATCACCAATATTGAAGCTAGGGTCAAAGTTAAATGTTGGGGCACAAATTCCGATAAATGAATTTTGCCAGTGTGGCGTTTTAATAAATGTAGGGTGTATGGCAGACCAATTAAATAACTAATTGAAAATGCTGCGGCCAGACCAACTGTGACCCATTTGCTCGGCAAAGTAAATAAGAAGAGGTAAGAAAGTCCAACCGAAATTAAATTGATAAATAAAATTGATGGAACTTGTGTTTTGGTATCTTCAAATGCATTAAACGCACGTACCAAAATTATATTAATGCTAAATGTAGCTAAACCAACGCCTAAGCCGCTTAAAACATAACCCAGATAATTTCCATCATCGACACTTAACGACATAAAAATTGTGCGCGAGATTAATGGCCCAAAGAAGAAGAAGGCCGCGCCTGCGGGAATCGTAATTACGGCGACGGTGCGAATTGCACGAAGTACTTCCTCTTTTACTTCTGAAACTTTTCCGTTATGTGCCAACTTTGAAATGTGTGGCAAGAGCGCGGTGATTAGCGAAATTGTCACAATTGAATAAGGTAATAAAAATACAAAGTATGCGTTGGTGTATGGCGTAATGCCGACACCTGTAGCAATGCCAGCTTTTGCGCTACGTACCGCAGCGCTAGTTGCAACTTGAACAGTAATTAGGTAACCAAGTTGGGAAATTAATACATAGACCAACGTCCACCCAGCCAGCGAGAATGATTTTCCTAGCCCGTGTAGCCCAAAGCGAATTTTTAAATGAAAATTTGTCCGCCGAACGGCCGGAACCAAGACCAATGCTTGCGCAATTACACCAAACGTGGTGCCAAGGCCGAGTAATTGAATTTGATCTGACGTAATTGTTTCAGCGTTGAATTTGGGAATAAATACGAGGAAATAAGCCATCAAAATAATGCCCACAATGTTATTTGCAATGGGCGCCCACATTAATGGCGCAAACGAACCGCGCGCATTTGCAATTTGGCCGAGCATAGTAAAAATTCCGAGGAAGAAAATTTGCGGCAAGCAATAGCGCATAAATTCGATTGAAATTTGAT
>JBEGQQ010000089.1:0-6411 GCA_041180925.1 Actinomycetota bacterium | reverse complement strand
GTTGCGAAATACCTTGGCGCGTAGAACTCACCACTTTTAGCTTTTGGATCTAGCGCCGCGCGGATTTGCGAAAGCGCTCCGATTTCTGGAGACATTCCAATTTTAAAAACTAAATCCTCGCTAATTTTTCCGGCCCGGCCAGCCCCGCCTTGTTTAACAGTTTCCACCTGAAGGTTTGTTTTCGAAAGCCCAGGGTGCGCCAACAAACTCTTAATTGGAGAATTTTCGGCTTTAAATTTTCTGTGAAGTCCTAAAGCAAAATAGTAATTTGCTAATTTTGATTGAGCATATGCGCGCCAAGCCGAATATTTCTTTCTCAAATGCGGGTCGCGAAAATTTATTGTGGGGGTCATGTGATGAGCCGAGCTGGTCACGGTGACAATTCGCGGTTGATCTCCTTTTTTTAAATAAGGCAACAACCGCCCGGTGAGCGCCCAATGACCGAGATGGTTGACTCCAAATTGGGTTTCAAATCCATCTTTAGTTTTGCCTTCCGGCACGGCCATTAATCCAGCATTGTTTATTAAGTAATCCAGTTTTTGATATTTCTTTGAAAAATTGTCAACAAATTTTGAAATTGAATCTAGTGAAGCTAGGTCTAGTTCGGCAATCTCTAATGAAGCAGCAGGTAGATCTTTTTTGATTTCTAAGATTGCCTGATTTCCTTTATTGATATCGCGGGCCGTAACTATTACGTGGGCACCTTTTTTTGCAAAAGCTCGAGCGGTTTCTTTTCCTAAACCGCTATTGGCGCCGGTCACTACCGCAATTTTTCCAGTTAAATCTGGCGTGTTATCAATTGAAAACATTAATTATCCCTTTCTGCAATCAAATTTGAATGGTGTAATCAATCGAGTGCATTGTGTAGCCTTCTAACCAATTATCAAGAGAAAATTCAAAAGATTGGATTTAATGTGGAGACTAGGGGAATCGAACCCCTAACCCCCTGCTTGCAAAGCAGGTGCTCTACCAATTGAGCTAAGTCCCCTCGATAAATATCGAAGATATTTAGTTTTTGTACTGCGTGGGCCTAGGTGGACTTGAACCACCGACCTCTTCCTTATCAGGGAAGCGCTCTAACCAGGCTGAGCTATAGGCCCGCAAAGTCCGAAGGCTACCTTGATATTTCTCAGCGACCAAAATCGCGTTGAAATCAGGCGCTTACCGTATCAGCGTTTTCGCTGTTCTTTGTCACCGAGAGCAGAGTTGATCCGCTATCTAGATTAACCAATCGAACACCCATTGAATCGCGACCAGTTTGGCGAACTTCAGATGCATCAGTGCGCATAACTGTTCCGTTAGAAGTAATTGCAAGAATTTCATCTTCGTTGGAAATTACAAGTGCGCTAACTAAAACTCCGCGTGAATCTTCGTCAATCTTGGCCGCTTTGATTCCGATACCACCGCGATTTTGTAATCGATATTCATCTAACGCAGATTTCTTACCAAAGCCACCATCGGTTGCGGTAAATACAAATAAGTTTTCGCTCTTGGAATCAACGCGGGCCATGGCAAGCAATTGATCTCCGGCGCGGAATTTCATGCCAATTACACCCGAAGTTGAGCGGCCAGTTGAACGAAGTGAATCGTTGTCAGCGCTAAACCGGAGTGACATTCCCTTTTTCGATACCAGTAAAAGTTCATCTTTATCGGTTGCAAGCGAAGCGCCAATTACCTCATCGTCATCTTTTAATGAGATTGCAATTAAGCCACCGACGCGCGCGCTGTCATACTCTTTCAAATCGGTTTTCTTAACTAGTCCGCTCTTTGTTGCCAAAACTAAATATGGCGCCACTTCGTAATTTCTAATCGACAAAACTTCGGCAATTTCTTCATCTGGTTTAAATGCCAATAAATTAGCAACATGTTGTCCGCGCGCATCGCGACCAGCATCAGGTAGTTCGTGAACTTTGGCGCGATAAACCCGGCCTTTATTGGTAAAGAAGAGCAACCAATCGTGGGTAGAAGCTACGAAGAAATGATCAACCACATCATCTTGTTTTAGCGCTGCACCCTTAACACCCTTACCGCCGCGCTTTTGGCTGCGATATAACTCGGCGCGAGTGCGCTTGGCATAACCACCCTTGGTAATAGTTACCACGGCATCTTGATCTGGAATTAAATCTTCCGCGCTGAAATCACCTTCGGCAGCTACAAATTGAGTCCGGCGATCGTCGCCATATTTCGCAACTACTTCTTGTAATTCGCTGCGAACAATTTCGCGTTGCTTATCAACGCTTGCCAAAATTTCATTTAACTCTTTAATGGCCGACATTAATTCGTCGTATTCGTCCATGATTTTTTGGCGTTCCAAAGCTGCCAAACGGCGCAGTTGCATATCCAAAATCGCATTGGCTTGTAATTCATCAATCTTCAATAACTTCATTAAACCGGCGCGGGCCGCATCGGAATCAGCTGAAGCGCGAATTAATTTGATTACTTCATCAATTGCATCAAGGGCTTTGAGATAGCCTTGCAAAATATGGGCCCGCTTCTCTTTTTCCGCCAACCGGAATTTAGAGCGGCGAACAATTACTTCAATCTGGTGTTCGATGTAATAGCGGATAAATTCATCAAGTCGCAAAGTGCGCGGCACGCCGTCAACTAGTGCCAACATGTTTGCGCCAAAAGTATCTTGTAATTGTGTGTGCTTATAAAGATTATTTAAAACAACTTTTGCAACCGCATTGTTTTGCAACACAATCACCAAACGTTGCCCTAAACGTTCATTACCTTCGTCGCGAACATCTGCAATCCCTTTGATTTTGCCATCTTTAACTAAATCCGCAATTTTTAACGCCAAGTTATCTGGGTTTACTTGATAAGGAAGTTCGGTGACAACTAAGCAAGTACGGCGGTTGATTTCTTCAACATTAACCACGGCGCGCATCGTGATTGAACCACGGCCAGTTCGGTATGCCTCTTCAATTCCGGTGCGACCAACAATTAGCGCACCAGTTGGGAAATCTGGCCCTTTAACAATTTTTAATAACTGTTCTAATAATTTCTCTGGCTTCGCCTCAGGATTATCCAGCGCCCAAATCACACCTTCAGAAATTTCTCGTAAGTTATGTGGCGGAATGTTGGTCGCCATACCAACTGCGATGCCACCTGAACCATTAACTAAAAGGTTTGGAAAACGCGATGGTAGTACATCTGGTTCTTGCGAACGGCCGTCGTAGTTTGGTGAAAAATTAACGGTATCTTCATCGATATCGCGCATCATCTCCATTGCAATTGGTGACAATCGCGCTTCGGTATAACGCATCGCAGCAGCTGGATCATTACCTGGCGAACCAAAGTTTCCGTTGCCATCAACTAATTGATAGCGAAGTGACCAAGCTTGAGCTAACCGAACAACAGTGTCATAAATTGAAGAGTCACCGTGTGGATGGTAATTACCCATAACATCACCGACGATGCGTGATGATTTGTAGTAACCCTTATCTGGACGATAGCCACCGTCATACATTGCATAAAGCACGCGGCGATGAACTGGTTTTAATCCATCGCGAACATCTGGAAGGGCGCGGCCAACAATGACCGACATCGCATAATCTAAATATGAGCGCGCCATCTCCACTTGGAGATCAACGGTTTCAATTCGATCGTATTGTTTTTCTTCCATAATTAAATATCCAAGAACCTAACGTCTTTGGCATTGCGTTGAATAAATTGCCGGCGCTGTTCGACATCTTCGCCCATTAATACTGAGAAGAGATCATCGGCCGCTGCCGCGTCATCCAATGAAACTTTAATTAAAATGCGATTCTCTGGATCCATTGTGGTTTCCCAAAGTTCTTTAGCTGGCATTTCACCCAAACCTTTGAAGCGTTGAATTCCATCTTCTTTTGGCAAACGCTTACCGGCTTCTAAACCAATTTTGATCATGCCATCTCGTTCGCGATCGCTAAAGGCATATTGCACTGGCTCTTTCCCGCCCCACTTCAATTTATAAAGCGGCGGCTGAGCCAAATAAACATGGCCAGCTTCAATCAACGGCCGCATAAACCGGAATAACAAAGTTAATAACAAAGTCCGAATATGTTGGCCGTCAACGTCCGCATCGGCCATCAAAATAATTTTGTGATACCGAAGTTTGGCAATATCAAAATCATCATGCACGCCAGTGCCAAGTGCAGTAATCAGCGCTTGCACTTCGTTATTTTGTAATACGCGATCAATCCGCGCTTTTTCAACGTTTAATATTTTTCCGCGAATAGGTAGTACCGCTTGATATTTAGAGTCGCGGCCGCCCTTTGTTGAACCACCTGCCGAATCACCTTCGACAATATAAAGCTCGCATTTTTCTGGTTCGGTTGATTGGCAATCTGCCAACTTGCCGGGCATGCCACGGCCTTCTAACAAACCTTTTCGGTTGCGCGATAAATCGCGAGCTCGGCGCGCTGCTAAACGGGCTGCCGCAGCATCGATGCTTTTTCGAACAATGTCTTTACCTTCGGCGCCATTTTTTTCAAACCATTCTGTTAGCGCTTCATTGACACACTTTTGAGTAAATGATTTTGCTTCGGTATTTCCCAGTTTGGTTTTGGTTTGACCTTCAAATTGTGGTTCGCCAATTTTGATTGAAACGATCGCAGTTAAACCTTCGCGGACATCTTCGCCAGTTAAACGATCTTCTTTGCGGCGAATAAATCCCCACTCTTCGCCAAATTTGTTAACAATCGAAGTTAGCGCAGTGCGAAAACCTTCTTCGTGCGTTCCACCTTCGTGGGTGTGAATTGTGTTGGCGAAGGTGTAAACCGATTCCGCAAAGCCCGCATTCCATTGCATCGCAATTTCCAGCGACATCTGCTGCTTTTTATCTTCTTGGCTTAAGAAAATCGTTGATTTATGTAGTTCGCCGCGAGTGCTGTTGATGTGTTTAACGAAATCGATAATTCCGCCATCGTATTTATATCGGACTGAAAGTTGTTCACCTTTTTCGTCGACATGCCCTGCGCGCTCATCCGTTAGCGTGATTGTTAAACCGCGATTTAAAAAAGCCATTTCGCGAAACCGAGTAGATAAAATTTCAAAAGAGAAATCGGTGGTTTCAAAAATTTCCTCTGATGGCCAAAATCTAGTGAGTGTCCCGGTGTTAGTAGTTGGTTTACCTTTTGCTACTGGTGCATCTGGTACGCCTAATTTGTAACTTTGGCTCCAGAAAAATCCGTCACGTTGAACTTCCACTTGCACAACTTTTGAAAGCGCGTTAACAACCGATATACCAACGCCGTGCAAACCGCCAGAAACAGAGTAACCGCCATCGCCGAACTTTCCGCCGGCATGTAGAACTGTTAATACGATTTCTAGCGCTGATTTCTTTTCAACTGGGTGCATATCAACTGGGATACCGCGCCCGTTATCGACGACTTGAACGCCGCCATCTTTTAATAAAGTTACATTGATTTCGGTTGCATAACCGGCGAGCGCTTCATCGACAGAGTTGTCGACAACTTCATAAACCAGATGATGTAAACCGCGTTCGCCAGTGGAACCGATATACATTCCGGGGCGTTTGCGGACCGCTTCGAGTCCTTCAAGAACCGTGATCGCGGAGGCGTCATAGCTCTTTTTTTCTTGCGCCAAAAAGCCCACCTCCCGAGATCGAAAATCGCGTTAAATCGCCGCCAAAGGCGAAAATGCGAGATTACGGCCTTAATCCTAGTCAGTTTTTGGGGTGGATAAAACCGAAATAAGGCCTCTGTGGGCAATTAGAGAGATTTAAACCCGTTATCCGTAGGTGTCCCGAGGACCTCGCCCCGGAGCTGAACGTAGCCCTTTACGCCAACTTGGGCCATTTGGTCCCGAGATATCAAGCGCCGTTATTTGCGGCGCAATTTTTTGAATTGATTCTAAAAGATGGGTTTTAACTAAATTTAATTGCGTTGCCCATGATGTTGTGTTGCATTTAATTATTAAAACATTGTTGTTGATTTGAATTGGTAGTGCGCGGTTTGCAATCTCTTCGCCAACAATTTCAGCCCAGCGGACAAAGATTTCGCCTTCTTGTAATCCGCTCTGCCACTCTCGTTTTTTAACCAACTCTTCAATTAATTCACCGACTGGTTTTGGTTCGTCGGCATCGCGCGGAGTTTCCGAAACGCTTTTCTTGGGCGCTGCTTTTGCGCCGCCACCTAAGGTTTTAAATGAGTTGTAGAGATCGAGTGCGATATCGCGTTTGCTCATCGAGCCTCTACCTTTCCGCCAGCTACATAAAATCTAACTCCACCGAGTTCTTCAGGCAAGTCCCCTTCAACCGCTGCCGTGACAATGGTCTGTTCTGTTAATTGGGTTGCAAAAATTAATCGTTCGCGCCGGCTGGTATCTAATTCGGCAAAGACATCATCCAAAATCAAAATTGGATCCATGCCTTGCGCTTTAAATAATTCCAAAGCCGCAACTTTT
>JBEGQQ010000088.1:0-15441 GCA_041180925.1 Actinomycetota bacterium | reverse complement strand
CTACCGTGGAATGGGTTCACTTGGTGCCATGCAGTCACGTGGCGAGCAGAAGTCATATTCGAAAGATCGCTATATGCAAGACGACGTTTTATCTGAAGATAAATTGGTGCCAGAGGGTATCGAAGGGAAAATTAAATACCGCGGTCCAGTTACATCAGTAATTCATCAATTAGTAGGTGGTTTGCGATCTGGGATGGGTTATGCCGGTGCACCAGATATTGAAACTTTGCGCACCGAAGGTCGTTTAATTCAAATTACGGCAGCTGGTTTACAAGAGAGCCACCCACACGATGTTTCCCATGTTGCGGATGCACCGAACTACCCAAAGTCACCGAAAGGTAAGTGAGAAATAAATGTCTGAAATTGAGATTGCTCCAGGTAAACGAGCCCGCGTTGCTTACTCATTTGATGACATTGCAATTGTGCCAAGTCGTCGCACACGTGATCCACAAGAGGTAAATACTGACTGGCAAATTGATGCTTACAAATTTGATTTGCCAATGATGGCCGCCCCGATGGATTCGGTGGTTTCGCCAGAGACTGCGATTGAAATTGGCCGATTGGGTGGGTTAGCAGTTTTGAATTTAGAAGGTCTTTGGACTCGATATGAAGATCCAAGTATTCCACTTGGCGAAATTGCATCAATGCCAGAAAAAAATGTAACTCGACGGATGCAAGAAATTTACGCTTCACCTATCCGCGAAGATTTAATTAAAGAGCGAATTAAACAAGTTCGCGATGCGGGTGTAACCGTAGCGGCATCACTTTCTCCGCAGCGCACTGCGCAGTTTCACAAGACCGTTGTCGACGCCGGAGTTGATATATTTGTAATTCGAGGCACAACCGTTTCAGCCGAACATGTTGCGACAAATGTCGAACCGTTAAATTTAAAGAAATTTATTTATGAATTAGATGTTCCAGTAATTGTTGGTGGTTGTGCCAATGCCACAGCTGCTCTGCACTTAATGCGCGCTGGTGCTGCCGGAGTTTTGGTCGGTTTTGGCGGCGGCGCAGCGCACACGACACGTAAAGTTTTGGGCGTCGCAGTTCCGATGGCATCAGCCGTTGCCGAAGTCGCCGCCGCTCGTCGCGAATATTTAGATGAATCTGGCGGACGCTATGTTCATGTGATTGCCGATGGATCAGTTGGTAAAAGCGGTGATATTGCGAAAGCACTTGCGTGTGGCGCCGATGCAGTGATGATGGGTTCACCGTTAGCTAAAGCAACGCAAGCTCCTGGTCTTGGTTGGCACTGGGGAAGCGAAGCGCACCACAATGAATTACCGCGCGGAGAACGCGTTGAAGTTGGCACAGTTGGTTCGCTCGAAGAAATTTTGCTTGGCCCATCACATTCATCTGACGGCTCAATGAATTTGTTTGGCGCACTCCGTCGCGCAATGGCAACTTGCGGTTATTCAAACATCAAGGAATTCCAGCGCGTCGAGGTATTAATTCATCGTGCCTAAAGGCGTTCTAGTTGTTGATTTTGGTGCGCAATATGCGCAATTGATTGCTCGTAGAGTTCGCGAAGCAAATGTTTTTTCGGAGATTGTTCCCAATTCAATCTCGGCAGCTGAAGTTAAAACAAAAGATCCGGAAGCAATAATTTTATCGGGTGGCCCAGCCAGCGTTTATGTTGAACAGGCGCCAGCGTTAGATCCCGAGATTCTAAAACTTGGAATTCCAGTTTTCGGAATCTGTTACGGGTTTCAATCAATGACCGCGGCTCTTGGCGGCGTTGTAACTAAAACAGGAAAATCAGAATTTGGCCGAACTCAAATTTCGATTTTAAATTCACCGAAAATATTTAATAGCACACCTGGAGTTCAACAAATTTGGATGAGCCATGGTGATTCAGTTACGCAAGCGCCAGCTGGATTTGTGGTCACTGCCAGTTCAGCTGATTGCCCAATTGCTGCGTATGAAAGCTCCGATGGAAAAATTGCTGGTGTTCAATTCCATCCCGAAGTGGTTCATAGCGAGTACGGCCAAACTATTTTAAAAAATTGGCTAATTAATGTGGCAAAGTGTCAGCCAACTTGGACAACAAAAAATATTGCGGAATTTGAAATCTCAAAGGTTAAAGAAATTGTTGGGACCAAGCGAGTTATCTGCGGCCTATCCGGCGGCGTTGACTCTGCAGTTGCGGCTGCAATTGTTCAGCGCGCGATTGGTAGTCAATTAACTTGCGTGTTTGTGGACCATGGATTGCTACGTAGTGGTGAAGCCGAGCAGGTTGAGAAAGATTTCGTCGCAGCAACTGGCGTTGAACTTAAAGTTGTCGATGCTAAAAACCAGTTCTTAACTGCGCTTTCGGGTATTACTGATCCAGAAGCGAAGCGAAAGATTATTGGTCGCGAATTTATTCGCACCTTTGAAGCTGCAGCACGAGAAATATCTAGCCAAGGTGAAGTTGAATATTTGGTTCAAGGTACGCTTTATCCAGACGTAGTTGAATCTGGCGGCGGTGATGGAGCCGCAAATATCAAATCGCACCACAATGTTGGTGGCCTGCCAGATGATTTGAAATTTAAATTAATCGAGCCACTTCGAGATCTATTTAAAGATGAGGTTCGCCAGGTTGGCTTGCAATTGGGATTGCCTGAAGAAATTGTTTGGCGCCAACCATTTCCAGGTCCGGGACTTGGAATTCGAATCGTTGGCGAAGTAACGGCTGAGCGACTAGATATTTTGCGTCGTGCCGATTTAATAGTGCGGCAAGAATTACACCAAGCTGGTTTAGATCGAGAAATTTGGCAATGTCCGGTGATTTTATTGGCTGAGGTGCGAAGTGTTGGCGTTCAAGGCGATGGTAGAACTTATGGCCATCCGATTGTGCTCCGACCAGTTTCAAGCGAAGATGCCATGTCCGCAGATTGGTCGCGCTTGCCATACGAAGTTCTAGAAAAAATTTCTACCCGAATTACTAATGAAGTTCGCGAAATTAACCGAGTTACTTTAGATTTAACGAGTAAACCACCGGGAACGATTGAATGGGAGTAAGCGTGAAAAAGGTAATGGTTGTTCTTTTATTTTTAAGTTTTTTTGTTGCGCCAGCTGAGGCAGCGCCAACTTTAAACTGTAAAGAACCAACTGCCAAAGTGCACGCACCCCTTAAACTAAAAAAACCAAAAACTATTGCCAAGAAGTTAGCTTCAACTTTTACTATTTCAACTAATTGCGGTGAGATTGTGATTAAAACTGTTGGGAAAAAAGCACCGGAAACAATTACAGATCTTGCCTTCATTGCGAATTCAAAGTTTTATGATGATTCCTTCTGTCACCGGCTAACAACTCAAGGTTTATACGTTCTTCAATGTGGCGATCCAACCGCAACAGGTGGCGGTGGACCAAATTTTAAATTTAAGGACGAAAATTTGCCGCTCAAAGATGAACCAGCAAATTATCCAAAAGGAACCGTAGCAATGGCCAATTCAGGTCCAAATACAAATGGCAGCCAATTCTTTTTGGTTTATCAAGACACCCAATTACCTCCGAAGTACACAATCTGGGGGAAGATCACAAAAGGTTTAGATCTTGTGGAAGCAATTGCGGCTCAGAAAGCTTATAAACCGCAAAGTGATGGAAAGAATTACTACGCACCGGATGGATATCCAGTCCAGCCAGTTCAGATTTATAAAATACGCGCTAAATAAATTGTTTAATCAGTATTAACAATTTTAAATGCTTCAGCGAGTGAACCGGTTGCCATTCCTGCCGCGGCAGCATTTCGTTCGCCCCATGTTCTAACGGTGTTTTCAAGCTCATCATTGTGAGCTGTTTGCGAAACATGAGCGAAAATTGCTTTCATTTTTAATGGGAAGAGTTCCGTAATATCAACCCAATGATCTGGCTCGGAATGGCCGATCACCCAAACTTCGCGCACTTTCCATGGTTCCAATTTTTCTTCCTTCAATAAATCCGGAAAGGCAAATGGATTTCTGGCATCTGGATATACCGCTTGGATTGCTGCTTCACCCGAAGCTAAATGATCTGGATGGCTTGCATGAATTCGCTCCCAATTTCGTTCTGGACTTTGAATAACCATCCGATCTGGGCGATGAATTCGAATTTGACGAACTAAATCTTTGCGAAGCGCAATCGTTGGTTCTAAATGCCCATCACGGTAATTCAAAAAAGTTATATCAGTTACTCCAATTACCGCGCCAGCATCTCGTTGTTCTTTTTGGCGAGTATTTGCCATTTCATTTTGGGCAATTCCGGAAGATTCGCCGCCTTGATCACCATTCGTACACATGACGTATGAAACTTTGATTCCCTTTTTAACCCAACTAGCAATGGTGCCGCTGGCGCCAAAATCAGAATCATCAGGATGTGCGTTTACAACTAATACGCGTTCAATCTCGGAATCTGGAAGTGGTTGCATAGAGCGCAATTCTCTCACCCCTCGCCAATAGACTTCACCAGTTATGAATGAAGTAGATCCGCTACTAGCTGGCTTAAATCCGCAGCAAATGCAAGCGGTTAGCCATAGCGGTACTCCGTTATTAGTAGTTGCGGGAGCCGGTTCTGGAAAAACACGGGTATTAACGCGCCGAATTGCATATTTAATGGCTCGAAGAAACGTTGCACCGTATCAAATTTTGGCCATTACTTTTACAAACAAAGCAGCTGGGGAAATGAAAGAGCGAGTAACCGAACTCGTTGGACCAGTTGCAAAGTCAATGTGGGTTTCAACTTTTCACTCTGCATGTGTCCGAATTTTGCGCACTGAAGCCAATCGATTGGGTTATTCAAACAATTTCACAATCTATGATTCGGCAGACTCATTACGACTAATCACAATCGTTTTACGAGATCTCAACCTCGATTCTAAACGCTATCCAGCAAAACAGATGCAAGCGATGATTTCGAATGCAAAAAATGAACTGCTTGGTCCAATGGATTACCTGAATTCAACCTCAAATCAATTCCAACAAGTTGTTGCCGATGTGTATGCCCTTTATCAAAAGAGATTGACTCAAGCCAATGCAATGGATTTTGATGACTTAATCCTCAAAACTGTTGAAGTTATTCAAAGATTTCCCGAGGCGAGAGATCGCCTTCGCTCTAGGTTTAGACACATCTTGGTGGATGAATACCAAGATACAAATCACGCACAATACATTTTGGTAAAAGAATTAGTTGGTAAAGTCGATGAAGGATTTCCGCCAGCCGAGCTATGCGTAGTTGGCGACGCAGATCAATCAATTTATGGCTTCCGTGGTGCCACAATCCGAAACATCTTGCAATTTGAATTGGATTACCCAAGCGCCGAAACGATTCTGTTAGAGCAAAATTATCGCTCCACACAAAATATTTTGAGCGCAGCCAATGCCGTTATTGAAAACAATCAGGGGCGGAAAGCAAAAAACCTATGGTCCGAAGCTGGCAGCGGAGTTCCATTAATCGGGTATGTGGCCGAAAGCGAACATGATGAAGCGGATTTTATTTCTGCCGAAATTAGGAAATTGCGTGACGAAGGTAAATCAAATTACGGACAGACAGCTATTTTCTATCGGACCAACGCTCAATCTCGCGTTTTTGAAGAAGTTTTTATGCGCGCCGGATTACCGTACAAAGTAGTTGGTGGCGTTCGTTTTTATGAACGCCGTGAAGTGAAGGATTTACTCGCATATTTGAAAGTTTTGGCAAACAATGAAGACGAGGTTTCACTTCGAAGAATTATCAATGTACCAAAGCGCGGAATTGGTGATCGATCTATCGAAGAAGTGGAATTACTTGCGAGTCGACGAGGTGTTTCGTTTTGGAGCGCGTTAAATCTAATTTTAGAAACTGATGACTTACCAGCACGAGCAAAAGCTGCACTAAATGAATTTGTAGACTTGATTCAAGCGTTGAATGTTCTAGTTGAAGCCGGCAGTAAACCTTCCGTGATTGTTGAAGCTGTGTTAGAACAATCAGGGTTATTGGCCGAATTAGAAGGAAGTAAAGATCCGCAAGATGAGGTTAGGGTAGAGAACTTAGAGGAATTAGCGGCAGTCGCGCTGGAGTACGAAGAGCGCCCATTTGATGAATTGTTGGAGGATGAAGTCATTTCACTTCAAGGATTTTTAGAACGGGTTTCTTTGGTCGCAGATTCGGATGAGATTCCAGAAGGCGAAGACCATGGTGGCGTAATAACTTTAATGACGCTGCACACCGCAAAAGGACTTGAATTTCCAACTGTTTTCTTGACCGGAATGGAAGAGGGAATTTTTCCGCATTCAAGAACAATCGGTGAAAAAGATGAACTTGAAGAAGAGCGAAGACTTGCTTATGTTGGTTTAACAAGAGCACAAGAACGTTTGTATTTAACTCGCGCCGAGTACAGATCTGCATGGGGCGCACCAAATTACAACCCTGCATCACGATTCTTAGAAGAAATTCCAGAAAATTTAATTGATTGGCAGAATCGCTCGGTTACTTCATCAATTACAAAACCAAGAGTTAGAACTGGACCGCCACCGCGCGCAACTGGAAAAAAATTAATTTCAATTGAATTAGCTATTGGTGATCGTGTGTCACATGACACATTCGGTTTAGGAAAAGTTGTAAAACTTTCTGGCGAAGGTGATCGCACAGAAGCCACGATTGACTTTGGTGCACTCGGCGAAAAACGCTTACTTTTACGCTACGCGCCCGTAGAAAAGTTATAAAAAAATTGAAATAGGATGGGGCCGTGGATTTATTTGAATATCAAGCTCGTGACCTCTTTGAAAAACATGGCGTTCCCGTTTTAGCTGGCGCAGTTGCAACAACCCCAGAAGAGGCGGAGAGTGCCGCAGCGAAAATTGGTGGCAAAGTCGTAGTTAAAGCCCAAGTAAAAGTTGGTGGCCGCGGTAAAGCAGGTGGCGTAAAGCTTGCGGAAAATTCTGCAGATGCAAAGGAGAAAGCAGCGGCAATCCTTGGCATGGATATCAAAGGCCACACCGTTCATCGAGTGATGATTGCGCAAGCTGCACCAATTGATAGTGAATATTATTTAGCGATTTTATTAGATCGTTCTAATCGCACATTTTTAGTAATGGCCTCGGTAGCCGGTGGAATGGATATCGAAGAGGTAGCTCGCACCGCACCAGAAAAGTTGGCAAAAGTCCCGGTATCAGCCGTTTCCGGAATCGATAATGCAAAAGCTACCGCAATTATTTCTCAAGCTAATTTTCCAACAGATGTTGCAGCTGACGTGGCAAAGGTTTTAGAAAAGCTATGGATTGTTTTCGTCAAAGAGGACGCAACCTTGGTTGAAGTCAATCCACTTGTTAAAACCGCTGATGGCAAAATAATTGCATTGGACGGCAAAGTTTCGCTTGATGACAATGCAGAATTCCGTCAACCCGATCACGCAGGATTGGTTGATCAATCTGCAACAAATCCGCTCGAAGCAAAAGCTAAAGAGCTGGAAATTAATTATGTAAAACTTGATGGCCAAGTTGGAATAATTGGAAATGGTGCTGGCTTGGTTATGTCCACATTAGATGTGGTTGCCTACGCAGGAGAAAAATTTGGTGGCGTAAAGCCTGCAAACTTTTTAGATATTGGTGGTGGCGCCTCAGCCGAAGTAATGGCTAATGGTTTATCAATCATTCTGGGTGATAAAGATGTTAAAAGCGTTTTCGTAAATGTATTTGGCGGCATTACTGCTTGCGATGCGGTTGCAAATGGAATCGTTAAAGCGCTAGAGATTCTCGGTACAAATGCAACAAAACCAATTGTGGTCCGCCTCGATGGAAATAATGTTTTAGAAGGGCGAAAAATTCTCAACGAAGCCAATCATCCATTGATTTCACAAGTGGACACCATGGATGGCGCAGCAGCCAAAGCGGCGGAATTGGCGGCTAAGTAATGGCAATTTTTATTAATTCAAATAGCAAAGTAATAGTTCAAGGCATGACCGGATCTGAAGGAACTAAGCACACTGGACGGATGCTGGCCGCTGGCACAAATATTGTTGGTGGCGTTACCCCTGGTAAAGGCGGGCAAAGCGTTGAAATTGCAGACAAGAACCTTCCGGTTTTTAACACCGTTGCCGAAGCGATTGCGGCAACTGGTGCAAATGTTTCAGTTGTTTTCGTGCCGCCTAAATTTGCGAAAGCAGCAGTCATTGATGCAGTTGATGCCAAAATGCCATTGGTTGTCGTGATTACTGAAGGTATTCCAGTTCACGATGCAGCATATTTTTATACATATGCCACCGAAAAGGGATCAACCCAAATTGTTGGCCCAAACTGCCCAGGCTTAATCAGCCCCGAGCAATCAAATGTTGGAATTATTCCATCAGACATTACAAAGCGAGGTCCAATCGGTTTGGTATCTAAATCTGGAACACTTACCTACCAAATGATGTATGAACTGCGCGATATTGGCTTTAGTAGCGCTGTCGGAATTGGTGGCGACCCAATTATTGGAACTACGCATATCGATTGTTTAAAAGCATTTGAAAATGATCCAGAGACAAAAGCGATAGTGATGATTGGTGAAATTGGTGGTGACGCCGAAGAGCGAGCTGCTTCCTACATAAAAGATCACGTGACAAAACCAGTGGTCGGATATGTCGCGGGCTTTACAGCGCCAGAAGGTAAAACCATGGGCCATGCCGGTGCAATCGTTTCAGGATCTTCCGGAACTGCTCAAGCAAAGAAAGATGCGTTAGAAGCAGTTGGAGTCCGTGTAGGAAAAACTCCAAGTGAGACGGCACGCTTACTCCGTGAGGTTATGGGTAAGTAGTGTTTATTCCTGCGCTATCTCAAGCAATTAGAAGCGCATTGTTTTCGCTGATTCCAACTACCTTAATTACTTTAATCTCTTGGGCATTTGCTGGAAGTACTTACGCTAATACCTCAGATCCAATTCGGGCCGGAGTCTGGTTATTTTTAGGGGCACACCAAGTACCGATGCAATTACAACTTCCACCGAGTGATGAAGCTGGATTAATGACTTACTTTCCCCTTGGAGCATTAGCTCTGCCATTGTGGGCTATTTATTTTGGTGCAAAAAAATTAAAGAATCTAACTAATAATTCAACTTCAGCTCGAAATATTTTTATATTCGCCTACGCAAGTATTCTCGGTATTTTGGCACTGCTAAGCGGAAATAATGATGTTAGACCAATTTGGTATTGGGCAGTTGGCTTGGGAGTATTGCTTGCTTTAATCGCCACTTATTTTTCTGCTGGAACGATTAAATATACCGCGCCAGTGATATTGACCTTCAAAATTTGGGCTTTATTACTTGGTTTATCAGCAATTATTACTGCGATTGCGCTGATAGCTCATCAAAGAACAGTTGAACAAATTTATACCGTACTCGACCCAGGAATAATTGGTGGATTTTTTCTCTCACTTTTAAATATTCTATACATTCCAAATTATTTAATTTCTACACTTAGTTACTTTGTTGGAACCGGTTTTGCGATCGGCCGAGACACCTTGATTTCACCACTTACTTATAATCTTGGTGAAGTGCCAGCGCTGCCAATTTTGGCCGCAGTTCCAACTGGTAGTCATCCGCTATATCTAATCGGTGCAATTTTGATGCCAATTTTAGGTGGTGCCTTAGTTATCTGGAGTGATACCGGTAATTCGGTTTTGCTTCGCCAAACATTAATACTATTTTCGCTTAGCACATTTGTCGTTGCGTATTTAGGATCAGGATCTCTAGTAACTGACCAATTGGGAACAATCGGAGTTTCAGTATGGAAATTCCCATTATTTTTAATTGGTGAAATATTGATTGGTGTACTGGTCATGAAACTACTACCACTAATTTCATTTGCAAGAAGGCGCCATGAAAAAGGCAATTAAACGAGCGCTAGTTAGTGTTTATGACAAAGATCGAATAATTGAAGTTGGGAAGGCCCTTTCAGAAAAGGGGATAGAAATTATTTCTACTGGCTCCACCGCAATGGCTTTGGCTGCAGCCGGAATCAAAGTCATCGAAGTAAGCAACTACACAAATTTTCCAGAAATATTGGATGGGCGAGTTAAAACTTTGCACCCTAAATTACATTCCGGAATATTGGCAGACCAGAATAATCCGGAGCATTTAGCTGCAATTAAATCACTCGGGATTGAGCCGATTGATTTGGTAATTATTAATCTTTATCCATTCATGGACACGGTCGCATCGGGTGCAACTGATGAAGAATCCATTGAACAAATTGATATTGGTGGCCCCGCGCTTCTTCGCAGTGCTGCAAAAAATTATTCATCGGTCACAGTAATTTCAAATCCGAAACAGTATGACGAATTAATTGCAGCCTTAAACCAAGGAGGTTTTTCGCTAACTGAACGGAAAAAATTGGCTACAGAAAGCTTTAGAGCCACAGCCGAATATGACATTGCAATAGCCAATTGGCTCGGCACCGGAAATGAAATTCCAGATTGGCTAGCAAGCGTTTGGAAGTTAAACGAAAATCTACGTTATGGTGAAAATCCGCATCAAAAGGCAGCTTTCTACAGATCAAAGTTTTCGACAGGTGTTGCAATCGAGCAACTACATGGTAAAACGATGTCATTTAACAATTACATCGATGCCGATGCGGCTTGGCGCGCTGTCCGCGACCAGCTCGAACCTGCAGCAGTAATTGTCAAACATACAAATCCATGTGGCATTGCAGTTGATAGGAAAGTTTCAGATGCGTTTGAAAAAGCTTATGCATGTGATCCAACCTCTGCATATGGCGCAGTAGTTGCGGTTAATCAAAAAGTTGAATCAGAATTAGTAAATAAATTAGCCGATAAATTTATTGAAGTTCTAATTGCGCCAGATTATGAAAAATCTGCCCTTAAAACTTTGAGGGAAAAACCACAAATCAGAATTTTGAAAACTAATCTAGATAAACCCGAAGCGTTGCAGATAAGGCAAATCACCGGTGGGCTCTTGTTGCAGGAGGTTGATTTCGTAGATGAACCAGGTGATTACCCAGAAAATTGGCAGCAAGTAAGCGGGGGGAAAGTTTCACCAGAATTATTTGAAGATTTAAAGTTTGCTTGGCGCGCGGTTCGTGCCATTAAAAGCAATGGAATTTTGTTAGCAAAGAATGGTGCAAGTGTTGGAATCGGAATGGGACAGGTAAATCGCCTAGATGCAGCAAAACTTGCAGTTATTCGGGCCGGAAATCGAGCAAGTGGCTCAGTTGCAGCAAGTGATGCATTCTTTCCGTTTGCTGATGGTTTAGAAATTTTGATCACTGTTGGCATTTCGGCCATCGTGCAACCTGGTGGCAGCATCCGCGATGAAGAAGTAATCGCTGCTGCGAAATCTAAAAATATTCCGATGTTTTTCACCGGAGTTCGCCATTTTGCACATGCTTAAATAGAATTGCCAGCATGAGCGCAGTGATACTTGATGGCAATGCCTTGGCAGCAAGTATCAAAGCAAATTTAACAAAACGGGTATTGGAGCTAACCGCAGCTGGCCGGCAACCTGGTTTAGGAACCGTTTTAGTTGGAGATGATCCAGGTTCGCATTCTTATGTAACTGGAAAGCACCGCGATTGCCACGAAGTTGGAATCAAATCAATTCGAATTGATTTACCGGCAACTGCTAGTGAGGCCGATGTATTAAACGAAATTAAAAATTTAAATGGTGATAACACTTGTACTGGTTATATTGTGCAATTACCTTTACCAAACGGGATTAATACCCAAAGAATTTTGGAAGCGATTGATCCGGCCAAAGATGCTGACGGATTGCACCCAATGAATTTGGGCCGGTTGGTCGCTGGATACGAAGCGCCACTTCCGTGCACGCCGAGTGGAATTATTGAATTGCTTCGCCAATACCAAGTACCGATTGCTGGGGCGGAAGTTGTGGTGATTGGTCGTGGCCTCACAGTAGGACGGCCACTTGGACTTTTACTTTCGCGAAAGAGTGAGAATGCCACCGTAACGCTTACTCATACCGGAACTAAAAATTTGGCTAAGTTAACCAAGGGCGCCGATATTGTGATTGCAGCTATTGGTAGCGCCCATTTTTTAAAGCCAGAGATGGTTAAACCTGGTGCGGCAATTATCGATGTCGGAATTTCTCGTACCCAAGATGGCTTAATTGGCGATGTAGATCCAGCGGTAAAAGATGTTGCCGGTTTTTTTGCACCAATGCCGGGTGGAGTAGGTCCAATGACTCGTGCCATGTTACTTCGAAATGTAGTCGCGGCTAAATGAAAACATTTAGCAAAAATTCGGTAACCGCAATCGCACTACTTGGTTTAGTTACAGCTTTTCTTGGATTTGTCCGAACTGGATCAATTGTGATTGCGCTCGCAGTTATCGGTGCCGGCATTGGGCAGAATAGAAAAATCGAGAGATATTTCGCATTACTAATAGGCGTAGCGCTTCTTGTCGTGGCAATTGTGCTTCCACACGGGCGATAAGGTTTACCCCTAAATATTAATTTTATAAAGGGGTTCTAATGGGCGGAAAAGTAACCGTCGTCGGAGCTGGTTTTTATGGCTCAACTACCGCAATGCGTTTAGCGGAATACAATATTTTTGAAACTGTAGTTCTAACCGACATCGTCGAGGGCAAGCCCGAGGGATTGGCGCTCGATATGAACCAATCTAGATCAATCGAAAAATTCGAAACAAAAATTGTTGGCGCCACCACAACCCCAGATGGTGCCGGCTACGAAGCTACGGCAAATTCTGATGTAGTTGTGATTACTGCTGGGCTACCACGTAAACCGGGAATGAGCCGGATGGATTTAATTGGCGTAAATGCCGGCATCGTTCGTGGCGTTGCTGAAAATATTGCTAAACATTCACCAAATGCGGTAATCATTGTGGTTTCAAATCCACTTGATGAAATGACTGCGCTAGCGCAAATTGCTACGAAATTTCCACATCATCGGGTAATGGGACAGGCGGGGATGCTTGATACCGCACGGTTTACCAATTTTGTTGCTGAGAAGTTAGGCGTTCCAGTCGGTAGCGTGCAAACTTTGACACTTGGTTCGCATGGCGAAACCATGGTTCCAGTTCCAAGTCGATGCACTTTAAATGGTGCGCCACTGACCGAAAAATTATCTGCGGCCGAAATTGAAGAATTAGTCGTTCGCACTCGCAATGGTGGCGCCGAAGTTGTTGCGTTACTGAAGACCGGTTCGGCTTACTACGCGCCATCAGCAGCAGCTGCTCGCATGGCCAAAGCAGTTATCGAAGATTCTGGTGCCATCATGCCGGTATGTGCCTGGGTTGATGGTGAATACGGAATTTCTGGCGTCTATCTTGGAGTTGAGGCCGAAATCGGACAGACCGGAGTTAAGAAAATTGTAGAAACAAAGTTAACTGATTCAGAGCTGGCATCACTCAAAGAAGCTGCGGAAGCAGTTAGAGCTAAGCAAGCAGATGTAAAGGATATGTAAATTAGTATGTCAAAGATCAAAGTACAAGGAACAGTCGTCGAGCTTGATGGCGATGAAATGACCCGAATCATTTGGCAATTTATTAAGGATTCATTGATTCTTCCTTATCTAGATGTAAATCTTGAATATTATGATTTAGGAATTGAGCATCGCGATGCAACCGATGATCAAGTAACCATTGATGCAGCTAAAGCAATCCAGAAACATGGCGTTGGAATTAAGTGCGCAACCATCACACCGGATGAAGCTCGCGTCGAAGAATTTAAATTGAAAAAAATGTGGAAATCTCCAAACGGAACTATTCGCAACATTTTAGGTGGCGTAATTTTCCGCGAACCAATCATTATTTCTAATGTGCCGCGGTTGGTGCCGCATTGGACTAAGCCAATTGTGATTGGCCGCCATGCTTTTGGCGATCAATATCGTGCAACTGACTTTAAAGTGCCTGGTCCAGGAAAGTTAACTCTTTCTTATGTGCCAGAAGGTGGCGGCGAACCGATGAACCTTGAAGTTTTTGATTTCAAGTCCTCAGGTGTGGCGCTTGCGATGTACAACGTCGATGACTCAATTCGTGATTTTGCGAGAGCTTCTTTGAACTATGGCTTGTTACGCAAATATCCGGTTTACCTTTCAACGAAGAACACGATTCTTAAAGCTTATGACGGTCGATTCAAAGATATCTTCCAAGAAATTTATGAGCAAGAATTTAAATCGCAATTCGATGCCCTCGGAATTTGGTACGAGCATCGCTTAATTGATGACATGGTTGCGATGTCGCTTCGAATGGAGGGCGGCTATGTTTGGGCTTGTAAGAATTATGACGGCGACGTTCAGTCAGACACCGTGGCACAAGGTTATGGTTCGCTGGGCTTAATGACTTCAGTTTTAATGACACCAGATGGAAAAATCTGCGAAGCAGAAGCGGCACACGGAACTGTTACCCGCCATTATCGTGATCATCAAAAAGGAAAAGCGACCTCAACAAACCCAATCGCTTCAATCTTTGCCTGGACTCAAGGATTGGCGCACCGCGCAAAACTTGATAACAATCCTGAGTTGGCGAAATTCTGCGAAACGCTAGAACGGGTATGTATTGAGACGGTAGAGCAGGGCAAGATGACAAAAGATCTAGCCGTTCTAATCAGCAAAGATTCGCCATTCCAAACGACTCAAGAATTTTTAAATTCTATTGACGAGAATTTAAAGAAAGCGATGGCTTAAAGCCGCGCACCGCTTTCAGCGTTAAACAAGTGAATCGACTCTGGATTTGCTTGAACGCTAACTTGGTCGCCAATTTTTGGCGGATTCTTTGGATCCCAACGAACAATTACCTGCGCACCTTCATCAGATGCGTTAGCAAATTTAACAGCTGGATCTACTGGTTTTCCATAAACATATGCGTCCGAACCTAGTTCTTCGACAACTTCTACTTTTACTTCAAAACCAGAAACTGCTGGCGCCCAACCTTCTGGGCGAACACCAACAATTACTAGTTGACCAGCACCGGCTGGGACCGGAATTGAAAGATGGCCAAGTTGCGCTTGACCATTATTTATTGGGCTAAGCAATAGATTCATCGCAGGTGATCCAATAAATCCGGCAACGAATGCATTTGCTGGGCGATCATAAAGATTTCGTGGCGTATCTACCTGTTGTAATAAACCATCTTTTAAAACTGCAACCCGGTCACCCATAGTCATGGCCTCAACTTGGTCGTGAGTGACATAAACAGTTGTGATCCCGAGGCGACGCTGTAGCGCTGCAATTTGGGTACGAGTTGCCACGCGCAATTTTGCATCCAAATTTGATAATGGTTCGTCCATTAAAAATACCTGTGGTTCGCGAACGATTGCGCGTCCCATGGCAACGCGTTGACGCTGGCCACCTGAGAGCGCCTTTGGTTTTCGATCTAGGTATTGCTCTAAGTCTAATAATTTTGCAGCTTCAACGACGCGGCGATCTCGTTCTTCTTTTGATACTCCTGCAATTTTCAAAGCGAATCCCATATTTTCAGCAACTGTCATATGTGGGTATAGGGCATAAGACTGGAAGACCATCGCAATGTCTCGATCTTTT
>JBEGQQ010000087.1:0-4732 GCA_041180925.1 Actinomycetota bacterium | reverse complement strand
GCTGGAATCGTTGGACCTTATGCTGGCTTTGCTCGCAACGCACAAGCACACACTCGCGTAATGAAGAAGCATGCAAATGCATCTGCATCAGCTCGCAGCGTCACATCACTAGACCAAGATGTCTGGCAAGTAGCGAATAAAGAGTGGGAAAAGTGCTTAGAAATCGGCGATAAGAATGGCTGGCGCAATGCCCAAGCTTCAGTTCTTGCACCAACCGGAACTATCGGCTTGATGATGGATTGCGATACAACAGGTATCGAGCCAGACCTTGCTCTAGTTAAGTTTAAGAAGCTTGTCGGTGGCGGTTCAATGCAGATCGTTAACCAGACAATTCCTCAAGCACTTAAGAAGCTTGGTTACTCAGATGAGACCAACGAGGCAATCGTTGAATACATCGCAGAGAACGGAAACATCATTGATGCACCTGGCCTAAAGCCAGAGCACTATGACATCTTCGACTGCGCAATGGGTATCCGCTCAATCTCAGCAATGGGCCACGTAAAGATGATGGCTGCATGTCAACCATTCCTATCTGGTGCAATCTCAAAGACAGTTAACCTGCCTTCAGATGCAACAGTTGCTGAAATCGAAGAGGTTTACTACGAAGGTTGGAAGCTTGGCCTAAAGGCGCTCGCGGTTTATCGCGACAACTGCAAGGTCGGACAACCACTATCTGATTCAAAGGGTGCACCAACAGATGCAGTTGCAGATGCAGTACACCCAACTGCTACACGTAAGCGTCTACCAAAGTCTCGTCCATCAATCACAACATCATTTATGGTTGGCGGCGCCGAGGGTTACATGACAGCTGGTGCATATGCAGATGGCGCACTTGGTGAAGTATTCCTAAAGCTTGGCAAACAAGGTTCAACTCTTGCCGGTGTAATGGATGCCTTCTCAATTGCAATCTCAATTGGTCTGCAATATGGCGTACCACTTGAAACATTTGTCGAGAAGTTTGCAAATCTTCGCTTTGAGCCAGCTGGTATGACTGATGATGCAGATGTGCGCATGGCGCAATCAATTCTGGATTACATCTTCCGTCGTCTAGCTCTTGATTACTTACCATTTGAATCACGTAGCGCAATGGGCCTTTACACCGCTTCCGAACGCGCACGTGCTCTCGAAACTGGTGAATACACAGCCGATCAAGTAACAACTTCAACTGAAGAACTTGCCCAATCAGTTGCAACTGAAAAGGTAAAAGCCGCTGCACCAGTTGCTAAAGCGGTTGAAGTAAAGATTGAAGCAAAACCAGAAGTAGCTGCACCAACGTCAATTGGTTCATCAACTGAATTACTTGAAAAAATTTCAGGTATTAAATCAGATGCGCCACTTTGTATGACTTGCGGTGTCAAGATGCGCGCATCTGGTGCCTGCTATGTCTGCGAAGGTTGCGGATCAACATCAGGTTGTTCATGATTTAAATCTTGATTAAATAACCCCGTCGCAAAAATGCGGCGGGGTTATTTGTTTATTTGTCAGAATTGAAATAGATTTAACCCAACTTCACATTTAGCGAAGTCCGGTGAAAATCCGGCGCTGTCCCGCAACTGTGTATAGCCAGGTCGCCTGGTGTGAAGTGTCATCGTCCAACCTCGTAGGAAGGTTAGGGGACCAAATGTCTTCTAAGTTTTTATCCAAATTTGTTATCGCACTTTTCTCATTCACCTTAATTTTTGCGCCCAATGCCCAAGCGAAAGAGTATCCAAAGCGGATTGTCTCGCTCTCGCCAAGTGCAACTGAAATCTTTTTTGCAATCGGTGCTGGAAAACAAGTTATTGCAGCAGATAGTTATTCCAATTTTCCGACTACTGCGCCAAAAACCGATCTATCGGCATTTGATCCAAATGTCGAAGCCATTGCTGCCTACAAACCAGATTTAGTCCTGTTGTCAGCCGATTCAAATAAATCTGCTGAAGTTGCCGATGCGTTAAAAAAGCTAGGAATTAAGGTGATTTTAGAAAAGGCTCCTACAAATATTCAGGGCGTATACAACGAAATTGGTCAACTTGCGACAGCGACAAATCACCGCACTAAGGCGAAAAAATTGGTCCGAAACATGCAGGATAAAATTGCAAAAACAATTCGAAAATACCGAGCGCCAAATGTTCGAATATTTCATGAAATTGACAATACTTATTACACCGCGACATCCAATACTTTTATCGGCGGAATTTATAAATCATTTGGGGTAACAAATATTGCCGATGCGGCAGCAGGAGCAGATAAATCTGGATATCCACAATTAACTGCGGAATATTTATTAAAAAGTGATCCGCAGGTAATTTTCTTAGCCGATGCGCAATATGGCGAAGGCGCCGCAATGGTTAAGGCGAGAGCCGGCTGGAGCGAAATTTCAGCTGTAAAAAATGGCAACATCGTTGAACTTCCTGCGGATATTCCATCCAGGTGGGGGCCACGAATAGTTGATTTCTATTCAATCGTTGGCAAAGCATTATCGGCAGTTAAGTGAAAACTGAAATCGAACGAATCTGGCACTGGCGCAGTACTGCGCTAGTGACCGCAGTATTACTAACTGTTGGGTTGTTAGCCGTTAGTTTTGGACCAGTAAATCTCGACTTTGCAAAAATTGTTAAAACTTTGCTTGGTATGGATGGCGGATTATCCAGCTTAGATCGAACTCTACTTTTGGAAATCCGGTTACCACGGGTCGCACTTGCAGCTCTAGTTGGCGCCGCGTTAGCGACTTCTGGTGCGGTTTATCAAACCGTATTTCGAAATCCACTTGCGGATCCATATTTGCTTGGCGCTGCAGCGGGCGCCGGGCTAGGGGCCACCATTGCAATATTGGGCGGACAAAATGGTTTTCATGCGGCGCTACCACTTTTTGCATTCCTCGGTGGCGTTTTGGCCGTAATTGCTACATTTTTTGTTTCAGGTTCATTTTATGCAGATCCGCGAAGTCTTTTGCTTTCTGGAATTGCAGTTGGTTCATTTGCAACGGCGATCCAAACTTATTTACATCAACGCCATAGCGCAGTTTTACGAACGGTTTATTCTTGGATTTTGGGGGAACTGACCGTTGCGGATTGGGACACCGTTAAGTGGGCGAGTATCTACATTTTCTTTTCGCTGCTGATTTTATTTTCAATCGCCAAAAAATTAGACGGCTTAATGCTTAGCGACGAGGAAGCTTATTCACTTGGGATTCATCCAAATAGAATTCGAATAATTGCAGTTGGTGCAGCCACATTGGCTACCGCAACTGCTGTATCGGCAAGCGGCTTAATTGGTTTTGTGGGAATTGTGGTGCCGCATCTGGTTCGTGGGCTTTTACATCGCGCCACAAACCGTGCACTACTAACCGTTTCATTAGCCGGTGCCGCGTTTTTAGTTTTAGCTGATTTAGGGGCTCGAACTCTATTGGCGCCAGCGGAATTGCCAATCGGTGTATTAACAGCCTTTGTAGGTGCCCCCTTCTTCTTATTTGTACTTAGGGCACGGAGATTGCAGCCATGATCAAAGTTGAAAATTTAACAGTTCGTTATGGGCCTACCGAAGTTTTAAAAGGGATTACTTTAGAAATACCAAGCAATACCTGGACTTGTTTAGTTGGTCCAAATGGCGCCGGTAAGACAACATTTTTAAAAAGTTTACTCGGAATGAATTCATATAGCGGATCGATAAAAATTGAAGGGCGGGAAATACATGGCGATATGAAGCGAAATATTGCCTTTGTTCCGCAGCGACCAGAAATTCCGTCTGGCATGAGTGTTACTGAATATGTTGCGCTTGGTCGATCGAAAAAAGATGGTTGGGGTCGAGATGCAAAGCATGGCCGAGAAAAAGTTGCAAGCGTTTTAGAAAACTGCCAACTTATCGGTTTACGAAATCAATTTGTAACGCATTTATCTGGCGGTGAGATGCAACGAGTATTAGTCGCAAGAGCGCTAGTCCAAGAACCTGAAATCATGTTGCTAGATGAACCAACGAGCGCCTTGGATTTACATCATCAAATACAAACCCTGAACCAAATCGAAGAATTAAAAAATGATGGGGTTTCCATCATTTCAACGATGCACGACATAACTTTAGGCGCCATGTTCGCCGAAAGATTTATCTTGATGAACCGCGGCACTGTTGCGGTTGACGGACCTGCTCAGGATGTAATTAATTCAGTAATTTTCAAACAAGTATTTGAAAATCGAATCAGCGTACATACTTTGGAAACTGGTAGATCGGTTGTTATGCCAACCCGGGAACTACATTGATCCTGATTGGTGGCGGTGCCCGCAGTGGCAAGAGTCGCTTTGCCCAAGAACTTGCGCTGCGTTTAAGCCCAAATCCAACTTTTATTGCTACAGCTCAAGCCAGCGATGATGAAATGGCGGCTCGAATTAAACGTCATCAAGACGATCGAAATACCGCATTTAAATTGATTGAAGAGCCAGTCCATTTAGAAAATGCTCTTACAAAAGCTACTGGAGTGGCGCTGGTGGACTGTTTAACTCTTTGGCTTTCAAATAATTTAGAAGAAAAATCGTATGATTTTGAAAAAATTATTAAAGCTGCAAAATTAAGGGCAGAAGAGACCATTTTTGTAACAAACGAAGTTGGCGAAGGAATTGTGCCCATGCATCCAGTTTCTCGAGAATTTCGAGATTTATCTGGTCAAATGAATCAAAAATTTGCGCTTGAAAGTGATGAAGTATATTTTCTTAGATTTGGAATTGCGCAAAAAATAAAATGATTACAGATATTAAAGTTG
>JBEGQQ010000086.1:0-6227 GCA_041180925.1 Actinomycetota bacterium | reverse complement strand
CGGCTGCGATTTTTGCATTAACTGGCACCACGATTGGATCCGCGGCACTTTCCAGCGCCCACTGAACATCTTTCAGTCCATGGCCAGTAACCGTTACCACCATTCGCTTGGCTTTTGGCAGCGTGCCATTTTGTTGATGCTTCAATAAACCAGCAATCCCAGCGGCGCTTGATGGTTCGACGAAAACACCCTCTTTTGCTGCCAGCAATCGGTAGGCATTTAAAATCTCTTCATCAGTTACCGAATCGATTAAACCGCCTGATTTATCGCGGGCAGCAATTGCACCATCCCAAGATGCCGGATTTCCGATTCGGATTGCCGTTGCAATTGTTTCAGGTTTTTTCACTACTTCACCTTTAACAATTGGTGCCGCACCAGCGGCTTGAAATCCCCACATCTTTGGTAACCGTGAAGTTTTTCGATCGCCGCGGTACTCCAAGTAACCTTTCCAATATGCCGTGATATTTCCAGCATTGCCAACTGGGAGCACGTGATAATCCGGCGCATCATTTAGGAAATCCACGATTTCAAATGATGCCGTTTTTTGGCCTTCGATTCGATAAGGATTCACGGAATTAACAAGAGCAACTGGATATTTTTCAGAAAGTTCGCGGGCTAAAGTTAAACAATCATCAAAATTGCCCTCAACTTGCAAAAGAGTTGCGCCATGAATTACAGCTTGGGCAAGTTTGCCCATTGCAATCTTTCCTTCAGGAACTAAAACTGCTGACACCATTCCTGCTTTTGCTGCATAAGCAGCAGCGCTTGCTGAAGTATTACCTGTTGAAGCACAAATAACTGCCTTCGCACCATCTTCGGCTGCTTTTGAAATCGCCATCGTCATGCCGCGATCTTTAAACGAACCAGTCGGATTTGTACCTTCGTACTTGAGCCAGATTTCATTATTAAGTAGCTTTGAAAGATTTTTGGCTTCAATTAGTGGCGTGCCACCTTCGCGCAGCGTAACAATCGGGGTGCGACTTGAAACTGGTAATCGATCGCGGTACTCCTCAATGACGCCACGCCACTGATGCGCGCCGCTATTTCTACCGCCGAAAAGTTTCAATTAATTAACCTTCTACTCGAATTTCGCTGTCCACATTTCGTACAACATCAAGGCCATTTAATTTCTTTATGGTTGCGTTAATTGATTTTTCACTTGTGCGATGGGTTCCTACGATTAGTTCGGCTTCGTTTCCGCTTCCAGTTTGGCGAACGGTTTGAATTGATACCGATTCGCTTGCGAAAACGTTAGCAATTGTGGCTAACACACCGCTCTTGTCAGCAACAGCTAAGCGAATCAAAAATCGACTTTGGATTGAATCCATTGGCGCAATTTCGCGATCTGCGTAATCACTTTCACGTGGTCCAACTGAATCATTTGCCAAATGGCGACCAACCGCGACTAAATCACCTAAAACTGCCGATGCAGTTGGTGCGCCACCTGCACCGCGACCATAAAACATTAATTGTCCCGCAGCTTTTGCTTCAACAAATACGGCATTAAATGATTCGCGAACTGACGCCAGTGGATGGCTGCGTTTGAGCATAACTGGGTGAACCCGAACGCTAATTTGATCTTTGTCATTTAATTCTGCGATTGCAACAAGTTTTATAACTTGATTCATAGATTTTGCAACTGCAACATCTTCGGCCGTGATTTTGCTGATTCCTTCGCAATAAACATCATCGATTGAAACTCTGGTATGGAAAGCTAAGCCGGCCAAAATCGCTGCTTTTGCGGCAGCGTCATGCCCTTCAATATCAGCAGTGGGATCACTTTCGGCGAATCCAAGATTTTGAGCCTCTTTTAATACTTCGTTAAACGGTAAACCTTCTTCATCCATTTTGGTGAGTATGTAATTCGTGGTGCCATTAACAATTCCCATTACTCGCTGGATTTGATCTCCGACTAGCGATTCGCGCAACGGGCGAATGATCGGAATCGCTCCGGCTACAGCAGCTTCGTAATAAAGATCTACGCCAGCTTTATCTGCAGCTGAAAATAAATCAGCGCCGTGTTTTGCCAGTAATGCTTTATTAGCGGTAACAATTGATTTACCGTTTTTAATTGCCGTTAAAAGGAGGTCGCGAGCCGGCTCAATTCCACCCATTAACTCAATTACTAAATTGATATCTGGATTGGCCACTACTTCATCAGAATTTGCTGTAATTAAATTGGCCGGCACACCATCACGTTTTTTATTTATATCCCGAACTGCCACTTTGACTAATTCAAGTTTTGCTCCCGTGCGAGCTTCAAGATCGGCAGCGTTTTGCAGCAACTGTTGCGCTACTGCGCCACCAACAACGCCGCAGCCAAGCATGCCGATTTTGATCTTTTCCATGTGCGTATTCTTTCATGCCCGACTAGACGTCGAGTGACAATAAATCTGCTTCGGTCTCGCGACGCAAAATCACGCGTGCTTTTCCGTTTTTTACTGCAATTACTGGTGGTCTTGGTACATGATTGTAGTTGCTTGCCATGCTTCGGTTATATGCACCTGTTGCCGCAACCGCAATTAAATCTCCAGCCACTACATCATTAGGCAGATCAATTTCGTTAATCAAAATGTCACCAGTTTCGCAATGTTTTCCAACTACTCGCGAATCTCTCGTGGTGCTATTTGAAGTTCGATTTGCAAGTCTTGCAGTGTAAATCGCGTTATACAAACTTGGTCGAATGTTGTCACTCATTCCGCCATCAACTGAAATGTAGGTCCGGATATTTCCGTTATCTAAAACGACTTCCTTTATTGTGCCCACTTCATACAACGTAAACATGGCTGGACCGATTAAGGCACGTCCTGGTTCGATTGAAATTTTTGGAATTCTTAAAGATGCTGCTGTGCAGGTGGAGTTAACGACTTCATGAATCGTTTTCATGATTTCTGAAACTGAATTTGGCTGATCGCCATCTACATATGCAATTCCAAACCCGCCGCCTAAATCTAATTCAGCCAATTCGCTGCCGAATTCATCTCGATAACGAGCCATAAATTCAATAAGCAACTTGGCCGTCTCGACATGTCCAGATAAATTAAAAATTTGAGAACCAATATGTGCGTGAATCCCGCGTAAATCAAGTTCTGGGAATTTTTTAATTTCTTGCACCGCCTGCCAAGCTGCGCCACTCGAAATTGATAATCCAAATTTCACATCTTCATGTGCGGTTGCAATAGCGGCATGTGAAGTTTCGGCATGTACGCCTGGAGTTAACCGAATCATTACTGGTTGCACTTTGCCCATTTTTTTGGCAACTTCGGCAATTCGTTCAATCTCCATTTGCGAATCAATTACGATTGATCCGACTCCAGCTTGTACCGCGCGGGTTATTTCGGAAATTGATTTATTGTTACCGTGAACTTTGATTCGTTCTGCTGGAATATTTCCGGCTAACGCCACAGCCAATTCGCCGCCAGTTGCAACGTCAACGCCAAGCCCAAGTTGATCAAGCCATCTAACTAATTCAACACATAAGAATGCTTTTCCAGCATAGTAAACAACGCTATTTGGAAATACTTTCTCTAATTCATTTTTATATTCGGTTGCTCTATTTCGAAAATCCGTTTCATCCAAAATAAATGCCGGAGTGCCAAATTCTTTTGCTAAATCTGATGCCGAACAACCAGCGACAACGAGCGACCCACTGGCAAATGAAACATTTGCCGACCAGACACTCATCGCTACATCCGTTCCGGCGCGCTTACGCCCAATAATGAGAGACCATTCTCCAATATTTGGCGAGTTGCTGCGCATAGATTTACCCGCGCAATATGAATCGGCGAAATTTGCTCATCACCAATCGGTAACACTCGGCAATCGGCGTAGAACCGATGATAAATCCCGGCAAGTTCTTCTAAAAATCTAGCTACTCGATGTGGCTCGCGAAGTTCTGCGGCGAAAGCCACAATCCGCGGGTATTCATCCAGCGCCCCTAGCAATTCATTTTCACGATCATGTGAAATTTGGCCAGTATCAAATTCTCCAACTTCGATTCCTAAATCATTGGCATTTCGAATCAAGTTTGCAATTCGTGCATGGGCATATTGAACGTAATAAACCGGGTTGTCGTTTGTATTCTCTTTCAAAAGCGCTAAATCCATTGTCATTGGCGTATCTACCGGATATCGAATCAAGGTATATCTAGCAGCATCAACCCCAACTTCATCAACGATATCTTCTAACGTGATGATTGTTCCGGCACGTTTGGAGAGCTTGATTTCCTCATGGCCACGCATAATTTTTACAAGTTGGCCAATTAAAATTTCGATGTTGTAGTTCGGGTCATCACCAGCGCAAGCCGCGGTTGCTTTTAACCGGCCAACGTAACCGTGGTGATCAGCGCCTAACATGTATATGCAGATATCAAAACCGCGCTCTCGCTTATTTATGTAATAGGCGGTATCTGACGCAAAATAAGTTAAAGATGCATCATTTTTGATTAGGACCCGATCTTTATCGTCACCAAAATCAGTTGTCTTCAACCAGGTCGCACCATCAGACTCAAATACGTGGCCTTCTTTTTTCAGACGGGCCAAACCATGCGCCACCGCGCCATCATCATGAAGCGAGCGCTCCGAAAACCAAACGTCAAAATTGGTGTTAAAGGTTTTTAAAACTTTTTGCTGCTCAGCAAGTTGCAGCTCATATGCACGTTCCCGGAATTCAATAAATTGATCCGGTTCTGGTAATTCCAAAATAGATTTATGAGTAGTAACAATTGCTTTCGCTAAATCAGAAATGTATTCGCCTTGATAACCATCTTCTGGAATTGGATTACCTTTTGCTGCGGCTTGTACCGATTTTCCAAATAAATCCATTTGAACGCCACGATCATTAATATAAAACTCGCGAGTTACATTTGCGCCAGCTGCGGTCAACACTCGCCCGAGCGCATCACCAACTGCAGCCCAACGGGTATGACCTAGATGTAGCGGTCCGGTTGGATTTGCACTGATAAATTCCAAATTAATTGCGACGCCGTTTAGTGAATTGCCGGTTCCATAATTTTTTCCAGCTGACAAAATTCTTGAAATTAATTCTGCTTGTGCTGCCCGATTTAGTGTGAAATTAATAAATCCAGGTCCGGCAATATCTACCTTGGCAATCTCTGGCAGCGCAGTTAATTTGGCAGCCAGAACTTCGGCAATTTTTCTTGGAGGTGCACCAGCTGCCTTTGCTAACTGCAGAGCAACCGAAGTCGCAAAATCTCCATGATCTCGATTTTTTGGACGCTCTAGTGGAATTTCATTTGGTACTTCGCCAATTAATTCGCCATTGGCGATTGCCGCTGCGATTGCCGCTTTGATCTGCGTTATGAGTAGTTCGGCTGGCGACATTTGAAAATCCTACTTGCGAGCCTCTTCGCTTTCGCGGTGAAATCAAGCCTGGTCAATGTTATCTAATCGTTAACAAAAATGTCCGTTTTGTCCAAATCCCAATATGGGCAATTTCGTGCCTACTAATTAGATTAACGCCACTTGCCAGTAATCACTTACTGACAAATTTGAAAACCAATCGAAAGGTTCAAATAAATATGACAAAGCGTCGTAATGCTCTCGTTGCTGCAGTTGCTGCATCAGCGATTGCTTTCACCGGATTTGTTGCAGCACCTGCAAAGGCTGCAGATTTCGTCGGTGTAATTCTTCCTGATGCTGCTTCATCAGCACGTTGGGAAACAGCAGATCGTCCATTCCTTAAGGCAGCATTTGCTAAGGCTGGCGTAACTGTTGACATCCAAAATGCAAACGGTGATAAGACTGCATTCCAAACCATTGCAGACCAAATGCTTTCAAAGGGAGCAAAGGTTCTAATCATGGTTAACCTTGATTCAGATTCAGCTAAGGCTGTTCAGGACAAGGCAAAGAAGCAAGGCGTACCAACAATTGACTACGACCGTCTAACTCTTAAGGGTTCAGCTTCTTACTACGTATCATTCGATAACGTTGCAGTAGGTAAGTTACAGGGCCAAGGAATTGTTAGCTGCTTAGATAAAGCTGGCAAGAAGAACGCTCGTATCGTTTACCTAAATGGTTCACCAACAGATAACAACGCAACTCTTTTCAAGAAGGGTTATGACTCAGTTATCCGTCCAAAGATCACATCAAAGGCATACACACTTGTAGATGACCAAGCTGTTCCAGATTGGGATAACGTCAAGGGTGGAACAATTTTCGAACAGCAATTAACTAAGGCTGGCGGAAAGCTTGATGCAGTTGTATCAG
>JBEGQQ010000085.1:0-3447 GCA_041180925.1 Actinomycetota bacterium | reverse complement strand
AAGCATTGACGGCCAAGGTTTATCTAAAATTAAATAACCGCCATGTCCGTTACCAACTTCATGTGCACTGTCATCAACAACTTTCGCACTAATTCCAGGTAACGCTTTCATTGCCGAACCAGGTTTGCATGCTGTTACGCCAGGCAGCGGTGAAATCATGATCGCGCCAGTTTCAGTCTGCCACCAAGTATCAACAATCGGGCAATTGTTTCCGCCAATTACTTCGCGGTACCACATCCAAGCTTCGGGATTAATTGGTTCGCCAACTGACCCAAGTAAGCGCAGCGATTTCAAATTAAATTTATTTGGATGTTCATCGCCCCATTTCATCCAAGTGCGAATCAAAGTTGGAGCCGTATACAAAATCGAAACTTTATATTTTTCAACTAATTCAAAGATCCGCCCTTTATGCGGCGTATCTGGGGTGCCTTCGTACATAACTTGGGTCGCGCCATTGATCATCGGACCATAAACCACATAAGAATGGCCAGTTATCCAACCCACGTCCGCGGTGCACCAATAAATATCTTTCTCTGGTTTTAAATCAAAAACTGCGCGATGAGTAAAAGAAGCTTGTGTTAAATATCCGCCGGTAGTGTGAAAAATTCCTTTTGGTTTCGCAGTTGTACCGCTGGTATACAAAATAAATAGCGGATGTTCCGAATCAAAACTTTCCGCTTTATGTTCGGTTGATTGGCGATCGACTATTTCATGCCACCAAATGTCGCGATTAGAATCCCACAAAACTTCTTGGCCAGTGCGTTTTACAACTAAAACTTTTTCGACATTATGTTTACCAGCCATCGCTTCATCGACTGTTGGTTTTAGCGCGAAAGCAGCGCCGCGGCGATACCCACCATCGGCCGTTATAACTAATTTGGCATCGGCATCTTGAATGCGGGCGAGTAATGAATCGGCCGAGAAGCCACCAAATACAACTGAATGTGCTGCCCCAACTCGAGCGCATGCCAACATCGCAATTGCAGCTTCCGGAATCATCGGCATATAAATCGCAACGCGATCACCGGCTTTAATGCCAATTTCAGTTAGCGCATTTGCTGCTTTTTTGACTTCGACCAACATCTGCGCGTAAGTAATCGTTCTGGTATCGCCTGGTTCGCCTTCAAAATAATAAGCAACGCGATCGCCGCGCCCTTCATCCACATGGCGATCTAAACAATTAACAGCTGCATTTAATTTGCCATCAATAAACCATTTGGCATACGGAACTTGCCAATCCAAAACTTTCGACCATCTTTTTGTCCAATAGAGATAGTCGGCTTGAAGTTCCCAAAATGCAATTCGATCTTTATCAGCTTCAGCGTATAAAGATTCTTTGGCATTTGCTTGCGCTGCAAATTCCGCCGATGGTGGAAAGTGGCGATTTTCCGAGAGTAAATTGTCGAGCGCTTCGTGGTTTTCGTTAGCCATAATTTTGGTGAGGCTACTCCAAGAGTTATCCACGGGCAATGAACTATTTGAAAATTTCTTAATTTTTTGGCCTAAAAATGTTCACCTAAGAAAGGAGCAAATTGTTAGCCACATTTTTAACCGCATTTATTAAATTGCTTGGTAACCCCGCATTGGTAGCGCTGCTGATTCAAGTTCTACAAAAAGGGGTGAAGATGGCAGGGGGATAAAAGCCCCAGCAAAAATCGCCACATCGAGCGCACCCCGATGTGGCGATTTTTATTAAGCGCAAATAAGTGGTTGGATTAGCCGTAAGCCTCCCGGTCCGACCCAAAGAAGCGTCAGGTCTTCGAGATTTACACGGAATTTGAAGGAGCTGAAAATGCCAATTGCAACCCCTGAGATTTATAACGAGATGTTAGATCGCGCTAAAAAAGGCGCTTTTGCTTATCCAGCAATCAATGTCTCCTCATCACAGACTTTAATCGCCGCACTTCGCGGATTCGAAGAAGCTGGTTCCGATGG
Source organism: Actinomycetota bacterium (assembly GCA_041180925.1). Classification (GTDB taxonomy): domain Bacteria; phylum Actinomycetota; class Actinomycetes; order Nanopelagicales; family Nanopelagicaceae; genus ZLKRG08. Next base: position 1,512 of record JBEGQQ010000085.1, on the reverse strand, counting down.
AATCATTCAATTTTCATGGGGCGGCGCCGAATATGCATCAGGTTCCACAATTAAAAATGCAGTTGATGGTGCAGTGGCACTTGCCGAATTTGCACATGTAGTTGCAAAAAATTACAAAGTAAATGTTGCGCTTCATACCGATCACTGCCCAGCTGAAAAGCTCGACACATTCATGCGCCCACTACTTCAAATTGGCGCCGAGCGCGTTAAATCTGGCCAGAAGCCACTATTCAATTCACATATGTGGGATGGCTCGGCCGTAGATATGAAAGAAAATATGAAGATTGCCGATGAATTAATCGATAAATGCACCGCGGCAAAAACTTTGCTTGAAATTGAAATCGGTGTTGTTGGTGGCGAAGAAGATGGCGTGGAAGCAAAACACGATGCCAAGCTTTATTCGACGCCAGAAGACGCGCTAATGACAATTAAAACTCTCGGTTCTGGCGAACGCGGTCGCTATTTAGTTGCGGCAACTTTCGGAAACGTACATGGTGTTTACAAGCCAGGTAACGTAGTTTTGCAGCCAAAGATTTTGCGTACTTTGCAAGATGCTGTTGCAAAAGAACTTGGTCAAGCTTCCGATGCCAAGCCAATGGATTTGGTTTTCCATGGTGGTTCCGGTTCGCTACTTACTGAAATTCGCGAAGCGCTTGATTACGGCGTCGTTAAAATGAATATCGATACCGATACTCAATATGCATTTACTCGCCCAATTGTTGATCACGTGTTTAAAAACTATGACGGCGTACTAAAAATCGATGGCGAAGTTGGAAATAAGAAAACTTATGATCCACGCGCTTGGGGCAAATCAGCTGAAGCTGGCATGGCAGCTCGCGTAGTTCATGCTTGCGGAGATTTACGTTCAACCGGAACTTCCCTAAGCAAGAACTAATTAAGAATTAACTAAGTTAGGGGTAATTAACGATGCCGGCTTTAGTTCTGCTGGGTGCGCAGTGGGGCGATGAGGGCAAGGGTAAAGCCACTGATTTATTGGGCGATCGCGTTGAATATGTCGTTCGTTATCAAGGTGGAAATAACGCTGGCCACACCGTTGTAATTGGCAAAGAAAAATATGCACTTCACTTATTGCCATCCGGAATTCTTTCACCAAATGTCATACCAGTAATTGGCAATGGCGTGGTGATTGATCCAGCTGTTTTACTAGAAGAGATCAATGGTTTAACCGAACGCGGCATTGATTGTTCAAGATTATTAATTAGTTCTAATGCACATTTAATTACGCCTTATCACCGCACCATCGACAAAGTATCCGAGCGCTTTTTAGGTAAGGCGAAAATCGGTACTACTGGTCGCGGTATTGGTCCGGCTTATGCCGACAAGATCAATCGCATCGGCATTCGCGTCCAGGATCTATTTGATCCATCAATTTTGCGACAAAAAGTTGAAGGGGCACTTCGCGATAAAAACCAAGTTTTGATTAAAGTTTTCAATCGCAAAAATATTGAAGTCGAAGAAGTTGTCGCCGAATATTTAGCTTATGCCGAAATT
>JBEGQQ010000084.1:0-2670 GCA_041180925.1 Actinomycetota bacterium | reverse complement strand
CACCTCTACCTATTGCCCCCCTAGCTCAGTCGGTAGAGCGTTTCCATGGTAAGGAAAAGGTCACCAGTTCGATTCTGGTGGGGGGCTCGAATGAAAAAAACTTGGCGGGGTAGCTCAGCCCGGTAGAGCAAGCGGCTCATAATCGCTGTGTCGTGGGTTCAAATCCCGCCCTCGCTACCAAGATTTTTAATTCGTAACTCACGTGAGGTAATCTCACGCCTGCAATTAACGAAAGGCAGTTAAACAATGGCAAGTAAGAGCGCGGACGTTCGTCCAAAGATCACTATGGCATGCGTTGATTGCAAAGAACGTAACTACATCACAAAGAAGAATCGCCGCAACGATCCAGACCGCATGGAACTTAAGAAGTTCTGCCCACGTTGCAAGGCTTCAACTCTTCATCGCGAAACTCGCTAATGATTAATCCCGATTCCATCGGGCGAAGCTTCGCGGCAAGTGAGGCCGTAACTATTTCTCAATCCCAGATTGACGCTTTCGCTGCAGCAATTGGCGAAAGCGATACTTCAATTGCGCCACCTACTTTTGCGATTCGAATTTCACTTGAACAGTCCCAAAACTTTTTAACATCATCAGAAGTTGGCGTTAAGTGGGATCGCATCGTTCATGGTGATCAAAAATTTGAAATCAAAAAACCGCTCAAAGCTGGCGATCAAGTTATGTGCACTTCGGTGATTGAAAATTACAAACAAATGGCTGGAAATGAATTTATAACGGCGCGCTCTGACTTAGCTGTTAGTGGCGAATTGGCGGTTTCAGCTTGGTCAACTTTGGTGGTGCGGGCATGATTGAAGTCGGCACTGAAATTCCGGAGCGGGTATTTAAAATTGATCGCGCCGCATTGAAAAAATATGCCGACGCCAGCGGCGATCAAAATCCGATTCATCAAAATGAAGAATTTGCCAAATCGGTGGGGCTGCCAGATGTAATTGCTCATGGCATGTTCACGATGGCACTTGTTGGAAAGTTTGCAACTGATTGGGCTGGCGGTAGCAAAACAATGAAAGAGTATTCAACGCGCTTCACCAAGCCAGTCGTGGTCCCAGCAAATAAAAGTGTGGACTTAATTGTCAGTGGGGTGGTTGGTGAAATTTTGCCCGGCGGATTAGTTCGACTTGATTTAACCGCGACTTCAGATGGTCAGAAAGTTTTAGGAATGGCTCGAGCAATAGTGGATATCAATGGAAAATCTAAGTAGCCACACCAGTTTGCGTGTGGGTGGACCGGCAACCAAATTTGTAAACGTTGCAACCGAAGAAGAGATCATTACGGCGCTCACTGAAGCAGGCGATGAGCCAATTTTGATTTTAGGTTCAGGCACCAATTTATTGATTAGCGATCAAGGTTTTAACGGAACTGTAATCAAGATTTCAAATAATAAAGTTAAAGCGGAGGTCGACGCCTGCAGTGGCGCAACGCTAACGATTGGCGCCGGCGAAAACTGGGATGACTTTGTTGCGCTAACAATCGAGCGCGGTTTTGCTGGTTTAGAAACATTAAGTGGAATACCGGGCACTGTTGGCGCGGCACCAATTCAAAATATTGGGGCTTACGGACACGAAGTAAGTGAATTTATAACCCGAGTACGAACATTCGATCGACAAACTAAAGCGTTGAAAACTTTTACCAATTTAGAGTGCGAATTTAGTTATCGCTCTTCAATCTTTAAAAAAAATCCCGGGCGTTTTGTAGTACTTGAGGTGCAATTCCAGCTGCGCAATGGCGAACTGACGACACCAATTTCCTATGCTGAATTAGCAAAAGAACTTGGTATCGAAGTCGGACAAAAAGCCGATGTGATTAAAACTCGCGAAGCAGTATTAAAAATTCGCGGCCGAAAAGGCATGTTATTAAATAACAACGATCACGATTGTTGGTCTGCTGGATCATTTTTTACCAATCCAATCATTAACAAAGAGCAATCGGACAAATTGCCAGCGGAGGCGCCACGGTTTGTTCAAGCAGATGGTTCGATTAAAACCAGCGCTGCTTGGTTAATTGAAAATTCTGGAATTGAAAAAGGCGAAGCTATAAATGGTGCCCGAGTTTCAACTAAACATGTTCTGGCATTGACTAACACTGGGTCAGCAACTGCGACCGATATTGCTCAGTTAGCGGCAAAAGTTCGAGATGCAGTTGAATTAAAATTTGGGATTAAATTGGAGCCAGAAGTTAATTTGGTTGGAATTAGCCTTCGGTAATTAATTTCTTAATTCGACCGATTCCTTCAACGATATCTTCATCGCCAAGCGCGTACGAAAAGCGAAGATAACCCGAAGGTCCAAAAGCTTCGCCCGGTACTGCAGCAACTTCTACCTCATCCAAAATTAACGTCGCCAATTCCGCTGAGGTTTTTGGGGTTTTGCCACGGATTGTTTTTCCCAATAAACCTTTGACTGAAGGGTAAACATAGAACGCACCTGTTGGTGTTGGGCATTCAATCCCTGGAATTTCATTTAAAAGTTTCACAATTAATTTTCGGCGACGATCAAAAGCTTCGCCCATCTTGTGAACTGCAGCTAGGTCACCAGTCAAAGCGGCGATTGCTGCTCGTTGCGCAATGTTATTTACGTTAGAAGAAAGATGAGATTGCAGATTTGTAGCTGCTTTGATTACATCTTTTGGACCAATCATCCAACCCACGCGCCAGCC
>JBEGQQ010000083.1:0-13689 GCA_041180925.1 Actinomycetota bacterium | reverse complement strand
ACCGGGGCAAGAATCTGGTGCCCACGCCAAGGTCCAGGCAAATTTGGGAAAATTAAAATTGTTCCGGCGGAGTCATCAAAAGTTCCTGGTACCGCCAAACCAACGCCAGAAACTTCATCGCTAAATTTTTTTGCTAATCCAGCAAGTAAATTTGTGACATGATCTGGACCTATTTCAGCTTCAGTAGAAATTTGATCTTTAACTATTACTGACCACTCTGAACCAGAGTTTTCGATTATGGCGTATTTGATATTTGTGCCGCCTAAATCCAACCCCAAATATTTCGCCTTCACCCGGCGAATTTTGCCATGAAATTTTCTCTTTCGTGAATTAGGATTTCGCTTCGAAATGAATAAATTCTCCCGCGCAATTCGAAAACCTGGATGGATTTTGGGATTTGCCACACTTGGCGGAATCATTTGGGCTGGTTATGGACTGATAAATAACGCTACCGATTCCAGCGTATATGTTGTGTCGTGTGGGAAATTGCAATTTAAATCGTCCCAAATCACAGGCGCTTGTGGTGATAACGGAATTGGTGTTACCAAGATAAATTGGGATTCATGGAACAAGAAAAGAGCAGAAGGAAAAGCTATCTTCTATTCCAATGATTGCAACCCAGATTGCGCCAACGGTAAAACTATTGAATCTGAAGTAAGTGTGTCATTGAGTAAATTAGAAACTATTCAGGGCAAACCAACATACACTCAACTAAAAATTACCAATCGGACAAAATCAAATTTGCCTGGTTTAAATTCTCGAATTGTTTATTGGAATTTAAACGAGCTTTAACCGCTTGGCTTCTTCGGTTAGCGACTTTCGCACATCTGGATGTGCGGCGCATTTAATAATATTTTGGGCTTGCTCTTTTTGATTGTGGCCAAAACACGGCGCAATTCCCTGTTCGGTGGCTACATAAGAATGTTGGAAACTCGTAACTGGTGTCGATAACTGCGGAACAATTGTTGAAACATTTGCTTTTGGGTGCCAACTTGGCAGAGCAATAAATGATTTACCACCGCGTGAATGAAGTGCACCGACAATAAAATCGGTCGAACCACCAAACCCAGAATAAATTTCATCGCGCACATAACTGGCATTTGCTTGATCATATAAATCAACTTGTAGCGCACTATTGATGCTGGTCATTTTTGCTTGCCGCGCAATTTGAGATGGATCATTTGTTCGCTCGGTTCGCATCATGCGAACTCGTCTATTTAAATCGAGCCAGTCATACAAATGTCTAGAACCAAAAATAAAGCTAGCCGTTAACGGCAGATCATCGTCTAGCGCGCCGGCTTCTTCTAGATCTAAAACTCCATCGCTAAACATTTCGGTCCAAATTCGCAGCCCAGTTCGATCATTTAAAGCCGCCAATACCGAATCAGGAACTCCACCAATACCCAATTGCAGAGTCGAATGGTTCTCAATTAGTGCCGCAATCCGTCCGCCAATTTCTTGTTGCAAATCGGTGATATCGATCTTTGGTTTTGTGTTTAATGGTTCGTCAACTTCGACCAAATAATCAATTTCACTTTCATAGATTTGGGCATCGCCATATGTATATGGCATCTGCTTATTTGCCTGCGCAATCACAATTCCATCACGTGCTCGAGCCGATTCAATCGCTGCTGGTAAAACATTTACTTCAATTCCGAGACTTACGGTGTCAAAACGTGGTGCCGAAGTATGTAAGAAAACTGCATCTGGCCGGAAGTGGTCTCGGTACATAACTGGCAATAGTGACAATCTTGATGGGATGTACCGAAGTCTTGGGTGGCGACGCATCGCTGGACCGACAAATGCTGTTTCGTAAGTTATCCCATCTCGATCTGGAATCCCCGAGTGGGCATTGAGCATGTGCAATTTAAATTCTGGAAGAGTTTGATTGGCAACTTTTAATAATGTATTTGGAGTTGCAAAGTTTCCGGATGCAACAATTCGGGGATTGTCAGGAAGTCCTGCGAGTACCGATTTTAATTGCTCAAGATTTATTACTCGCATGATGCGATTCTATTTGCGGCCTCGTTACGCCAATTGGCGATCTCTTGATGGTTACCACTCAAAAGAACTGGTGGAACTGATAATCCTCGCCAAACTTGTGGTTTGGTAAATGTTGGATACTCCAAAAATCCTTCGACGTTATGGCTCTCTTCGGTCAATGATTCGGGGTTTCCTAAAACTCCGGGCAATAATCGCGAAATCGCTTCGACCATTACCATTGCTGCGACTTCACCACCATTTAAAACATAATCCCCGATTGAGACTAATCGAACTTTAAATCCTTGGTTTTCATAATATTGGCGGACCCGATCATCAATCCCTTCATATCTGCCACACGCAAAAATTAAATGGCTTTTTGTCGAAAGCTCTTTCGCCATTTGCTGGGTAAATTTGCTACCTGCAGGTGACAAAATAATTAGTTCTGAATCTTGCTTAATCAAAGTGTCAATTGCCTGTCCCCAAATCTCTGGCAACATCACCATCCCGGCGCCGCCACCATATGGCGTGTCATCTACTGTTTTGTGATTATCAGTTGCATGGTCTCGAAGATCGTGCACATTTATTTCAAGTAATGATTGGTCTTGCGCCTTTCCGATTAACGATAACTTAAGTGGCGCAAAGTAATCGGGAAAAATTGAGATTAAATCAAATTTCATGGTTCGCGAATCACAATCTTTTTGTTGGCGATATCGACAATCGGGACCCAAACTTTCACAAAAGGCACCATTACTTCTTTTCCGTAGGATTGAATTACCAAAACAGCTTGTGCTGGCATATCCATCACATCTTTAACTTTGCCAAAATCGCTGCCGTTTTCAAGCTCAACCCGACATCCGATTAGTTGTTGAAAATGATATTCGTCTGGATTTGTCGCTTCATCTTCAACATCGACTTCGCTATAGATTAAGCAATTTCGGATATTCTCAATCGTATTTCGATCATCAATGCCAATAAATTTTAAAAGCAAAATCCCGTTGTGATTCCGCGATGATTCGATTGCTAATTCGCCATGATTGTCGGTGCTAACAATCGCGCCAACTGCGAATCGTTTTTCAGGTTCGCCGGTGCGCACTTCAATTGTTGCTTCGCCTTTAATGCCGTGTGGACGGCCAATCCGTCCGACGCACAAACGCATTAACGAATTTCGTCGGCCTCGATGAGATCTACGCGTACCGATCGACCTGCAAGCGCGCTCATCACAGTACGTAAAGATTTCGCTGTACGTCCGTTGCGACCGATTACCTTGCCAATGTCTTCTGGATTGACATTAACTTCTAGGGTTGTACCCCGACGATGTGTTTTTTCACTTACCTTCACATCGTCTGGGTTATCAACAATTCCCTTGACGAGATGTTCTAGAGCTTCGTCTAACATAATTTTTATTCAGCTGGAGTTTCAGCTGGAGTTTCGACTACAGCTTCTGGGGTAACTTCTTCAGCCACAACCTCTACAGCTGGGGCTTCCGTTGCTTCGATTACTTCAGTAACTGGTGCTTCTGCAGTTTCCGATTTAACTTCAGTTTCAGTTTTTGGTGCCGACTTTTCCGCTAAGCGATCTTGCGCCTTCTTCTTTAAAGTTGTTGCGCCATCCGATGGTTCATTTGCTGCAGCTTTTACAGCAGCTTCGTAGCGAACCTTTTTATCTTCGCGAGCTGGAATTGTTTTCAAAGTTCCTTCGGTTCCTGGCAGGCCTTTGAATTTTTGCCAGTCACCAGTAATTTTCAAAATTGCAGTAACAGCTTCAGTTGGCTGCGCACCGATCTTTAACCAATGTTGTGCCCGCTCTGAATTTACTTCAATGTATGAAGGATCTGAACTTGGAACGTAGCGACCAATTTCTTCAATTGATAATCCATTACGCGCCTTCTTTTCATCAGTTACGACGATGCGGAAATATGGTGTGCGAATCTTGCCCTTGCGCATCAAGCGAATCTTTGTTGCCAAAGTTTTACTACTCCTAATTTATTCGCACTTTATTTAACGCTGCAGTGGGAGCGCAGCAATTGAATAAATTGCATTATTTATATTGTTCGAGAGCGGTTAGAGGGTCCGCGCTCAGGTGGCCAATTCTGCCAGCGCGGGCTCAGATAGCGAAATCAGCGCTTAGCGCCCCTCTTCCTGGGCTCGTTTCGCGGGATTTCCAGAGCGTGATTTCTTCTTCTGGTTCGTTTGATTCATTTGGTCCTTTTGGCGCATTGGATTTTTCTGAATCTGTGGCGCACCTGCTATGCCGGGCATCCCACCGCTTCTCATCTGTTTCATCGCTTTTTGAGCTGCGCCAAATCGGTCTACCAAATTGTTGACATCTTTAACTTCGTGACCGGAACCCTTTGCGATTCGAACTCGGCGTGATCCATTTAAAATTTTCGGGTCGTTACGCTCGGCAACAGTCATCGATTGAATTATCGATTTCGCTTTAATGATTTCACGCTCATCAAAATTTTCAATCTGCTTTTTCATCTGTTGATTTCCCGGCAGCATTCCAAGCAATTTAGTCATGGACCCCATATTTGCCATAGCTTGCAGTTGCTCAAGGAAGTCTTCGAAAGTGAAACTTTCACCGGATGAAAATTTTGCCTCAAGCTTTTGCGCAGTTTCGGTTCCAATTGCTTTTTTAGCTTGCTCGGCCAAAGTTTGGACATCGCCAAGTCCAAGTATTCGCTGTGCCATTCGATCTGGATAGAAGAGATCGAAATCAGAGAGCTTCTCGCCAGTGGAGGCAAAGAAAATAGGTTTTCCAGTTACGGATGCAATTGATAGCGCTGCGCCACCGCGAGCATCGCCATCTAATTTAGTTAGCACTAAACCATCTATGCCGACGCCTTCGTTGAAAGCTTTGGCAGTTTTCACTGCATCTTGGCCAATCATGGAATCAACCACGAAAAGAACTTCATGAGGTGAAATTACGTTACGAATCTCTTTGGCCTGGCGCATCATTTCTTCGTCGACACCAAGGCGACCAGCTGTATCAACAATTACTAAATTATGTAATTTCTGTCTAGCAAAATCTAAGCCAGATTTTGCAACTGAAACTGGGTCACCTTGGCCATTACCTGGCTCGGGTGCAAAAACTGGAACTTTTACCTGTTCCCCGATTACTTGAAGTTGGGTTACGGCATTTGGTCGCTGCAAATCGCACGCAATTAAAAGTGGCGTATTTCCCTGATCCAAGAAATATTTTGCAAGTTTTCCAGCAAGCGTAGTTTTTCCAGCTCCTTGCAAACCAGTCAGCATAATTACCGTCGGTGGGTTTTTAGCGAATCGAATTCGGCGTGCTGTGGCGCCCAAAAGTGAAGTGAGTTCACTTTGAATTAATTCAAATATTGCAGTGGCTGGGTTACTTCCGGCTTGCAAATTTGGCAGCAGCTCTAGTGCCTTGCCTTCGGTTTTATTTACGAAATCTTCAACTACATCTAAGGCAACGTCGGAATCTAATAAGGCAGATCTAATTTCAGAAAAAGTTTCCTTGATATCTGAGGTAGATAGTCTGCCGCGCGATCTCAATTTTGAGAGTGCGTTTTCAAATTTCGCGCCAAGTTTTTCAAACATTTCGCGCGGCAGTCTACTAGCGTTCTAAATTGCGGCTGAACCTCTTTCGCCAGTTCGGACCCGTACTATTTCATCAACTGGTGAAACCCATACTTTTCCGTCACCAATTGATCCAGTTGAAGCTGTTTTCACGATGACATTTATAACTTCATCAACTTTATTGTCATCGACTACTGCTTCGATTCTTACTTTCGGAAGAAGCGTTACTTTGTATTCGGCACCGCGATAAACCTCGGTGTGTCCGCCTTGGCGGCCGAATCCACTTACTTCATAAACCGTCATTCCTTGAACCCCAATACTTTGAAGCGCATCCTTCACTGATTCAAGTTTTTGTGGTTTTACTGTAGCGGTTATCAATTTCATGTTATGCCACCTCCATATATGCAGTTTCGCGATGTTCGGATACGTCGATTCCAGTTACTTCATCATCAGATTTGATACGGAATCCAATTGTTTTCTCGATTATTAATCCTAGGATTAAAGTGACCAAGAAGGAATATGCCATCACAAAAAAGGCACCGAACGCCTGTTTCCCAAGTAATTCGGTTCCTCCACCATAAAGCAATCCGTTTAAACCAATCGCGTTGACTGCTTTCGAACCAAAAAAACCAATCGAGATACAGCCCCAAAGTCCAGCAACTAAGTGAACTCCAACAACGTCGAGCGAGTCATCTAAATTGAATTTAAATTTTAGACCAACCGCAATGGCACACAGAGCTCCAGCAATGAACCCAATGACAACTGCTGCCCATGGCGCCACAAAAGCACATGCAGGCGTGATTGCAACTAAGCCTGCGACTGCGCCAGATGCGGCACCAAGAGAAGTTGCATGTCCATCTCTAAGTTTTTCGAGAAATAACCAGCCAATGAGTGCTGCCCCCGTTGCAACTTGCGTATTGATGAATGCTAATGCTGCAATTTCATTTGCTGCCAGAGCAGATCCAGCGTTAAAACCAAACCAGCCAAACCAGAGTAGTCCAGATCCTAATAAAACCAACGGGAGGGAATGTGGGCGCATGTTTTCTTTACGCCAACCAATGCGTTTTCCCAAAACTATTGCAAGTGCCAATCCAGCGGCACCCGCATTAATATGCACCGCAGTACCACCGGCAAAATCTTCCACACCTTTGCCAGCTAAATACCCGACACCTTTTAAAGTTTCTCCAAATTTGTCGCCAAAATCAAAAACCCAGTGCGCGACCGGGAAATAGACAATTGTTGACCAGAGAGCTACAAAAACCGCCCAGGCAGAAAATTTTGCTCGATCAGCAATTGCTCCTGATATAAGTGCTGGAGTAATGATTGCAAACATTAATTGAAATGCAGCAAAAACTAAGACTGGGATTGGATAGGCGCCGCCATTATTTGTAAAACTATTTACAGCATCACCTAAGCCACTAAAACCAATGCCACCAATCCAAGGTGAATCAGATTTATATCCAAAAGCAAGGTTATATCCAAAAACTACCCACAAAATACTGACGATTCCAATTGTTACAAAAGACATCATCATCATATTTAAAACACTTTTGCGCCGGACCATTCCGCCATAAAAAAATGCTAAACCTGGCGTCATAAGTAGAACTAACGCGCTACTCGCTAAGACCCAGGCCGTGTCACCACCATTTAAAGTAATATCCATAATTATTTAACCTCCGAATTTGAGCACTCCCCATTGAGCCGCATTTAGCTGGTGGTAATTTGGATTAATTTGATTTCAAAAGATGGTTTTTAAGGTTAAGAGCAGGCTAAGAAATCAGGGTATTTATGTACGTTGTGTTAACAAATGGCTCAAAATTGTTAACTTTTTCGCCATTTCCGACCCACTTAATCGGGACGTCGAACCGCTTCTCGATTGCCAGCGCGATTCCACCCTTTGCGCTACCGTCAGTTTTGGTCAAAATTATTCCAGTCACATCGACGGCCTCGGTAAAAACTTCAGCTTGAGCTAATCCATTTTGGCCAGTGGTGGCATCGACTACTAGAAGAACTTCCGATACTTGCGCACTTTTTTCGATCACGCGCTTTACTTTGCCCAGTTCGGCCATCAAGTCAGATTTGTTATGAAGGCGACCTGCGGTGTCAATAATTAAATTATCAAATCCGGAACTGTATTTTTTTAGCGCTTCGAACGCCACTGAAGCGGGGTCACCATTTGGTGGTCCAGCAACAACTTCAATATTTAAATTTGCTCCCCAAGTTTTAAGTTGATCGACAGCTGCGGCTCGAAATGTATCGGCTGCCGCCAGCAAGGTTTTCCCAGGTAATGCATTTGCCAACTTGGCGGCACTGGTAGTTTTCCCAGTGCCATTTACGCCGACAATTAGGATCACGCCAGATTTAGTAACCCGTGGCTTCTTGGACAAATAAGAATCCAGAATCGAAATTAACGCAATTTCCGGTTGATCTTTAATTTTTTTGGCTTCGCCGATGATTTCGGCTGTTAACTCTCGACCCAAATCTGATTCAAGTAAAGATTTCTCTAATTCGGCCCAATCGGAATCGGCAATCTGCGCGTTGCCAGTTAATTTAGAAATTAATTTACTGAACAATCCCATTTATGCAGTTTCAACTTCACGAAGGCGCTGAGAAATAACCTCAGTTACGCCATCGCCGCGCATGGTTACTCCATAAAGCGCATCTGCAATTTCCATAGTGCGCTTTTGGTGCGTGATGATAATTAATTGTGAATTTTCGCGAAGGTCTTCTAGCACTCCGAGTAATCGGCCCAAGTTCACGTCATCAAGCGCTGCTTCGACTTCATCAAGTACATAGAACGGACTTGGACGTGATTTAAAAATTGCAACCATCAGAGCAACTACCGTCAAAGATTTCTCGCCACCCGATAGAAGTGAAAGTCGCTTCAATCTCTTTCCTGGTGGTCGCGCCTCAATATCTACACCAGTAATTAATGGATTTTCTGGATCGGTCAAAATTAATCGACCATCGCCACCTGGGAATAACCGTTCAAACACAGCGCTGAAGTGCTTAGCGGTATCTTCGTAAGCTTCCATGAAAATAGTTTGAACTCGATCGTCCACTTCTTTAACAATATCTAGGAGATCTTTCTTAGTGCGCTTTAAGTCTTCAACTTGTTCAGTTAAATATTTCAATCGTTCTTCGACTTCGTTATATTCTTCAAGCGCCATCGGATTTATTTTGCCCAGCAACGTCAATTGCTTTTCAACTTGCGCTAAGCGCTTTTCTTGCTGGTCACGCCGGTACGGAACTAAGTCGCCCTCAATGATTCGGCCATCTTCAGTTTCAATAAAGGTTGGCACGTCACGATGTGGACCATATTCCTCTTTTAAGGTCTGGATGTCTAATGAAAATTCTTCTAATACCTTCGTTTGCAAGTTTTCTAACCGCATCCGCTGTTCAGCACGAGCAATTTCATCTCGATGAACACTGGAAGTTAACTGTTCTAATTCCGAAGTAAGTTCTCGATTGCGTTGACGAATCGTTAAAGTTTCGCCTTCCCGAACGGTCCGGGATTCTTCCAATCTAGAACGTTCCGCGCCAGATTTAGAAATCGATCTTTCGATATGTATCAAAGTTTCATAGGCAGCTTGCGCAATTAATTGTGAAATTTCGGCACCAAGTACGCGATTTGCCCGGCGTGAAATTGCGGTTTCATTAGCCAAACGTTCGGCAGCAGCTGCCTGTTCTAATTCAATTGCGCGGGCTGCGATTGAGTTAACTCGCTCTTCGCTGGTACGAACGGCAAGTCTGGCTTCAACCTCGACGCTTCGTGCTGCAGTTAATTTTTCGCGTAACTGTTCGGCAATTGTGTGGTCCGGTTCTTCAATGACTCCCGTCTGGCTAACTTGGCTCTTGGCGATCTCTAATTCGCGTTGATCGCTAGCTCGCTCGGCTTCGGCTTCTTGAATCGCTAGATTCAATCTTTCAACTTCCGCAGTTGCAGATTTCGAATTTTGGCTAGCAACTGCCAATTGCTCAGTTAATGCTGAAATCCGCGCATCAGAATCATTTAATTTGGCAAGTGCTTGATCGTATTCGCTCTGTTTATTTGAAAGGGAATGGGTTGCGTTTGAAAGTTCAAAAGTTAATCGCTCGACTTCATGATTCGCCTTTTCAAGTTCAGTTTCGACCTCGGTGATTATGGCCTGGATTTCGACCAAAGAGCTCGCGCTTTTCGCGCCGCCCCTAGCTCTGAATTTCGTAATCAAATCGCCATCGCGAGTTACAACCGTTAATTCTGGATTATTTTTAATTATTTCAGCCGCATCACGAGTTGCCTCAACAAAAACAGTTTTACCGATCATTTCGCTCAATAAGTCAGAAATTTGACTTGATTTCACAAAATTAGAAAGCGGTGTTAAACCTGATGGAACACTTTGAGATGAACCTGAGCTACCAGTAACCAAGACTTCGGCTTGGCCGAGATTTTGATTTCGTAATGTAGTTATCGCCATTACTGCGGCAGCAAGATCTTGCACCACGATGGCGTCAGCTAACGAACCAAGCGCTGCTGCAACTGCTGCTTCGTAGCCACGTTCAATTTCAATCAACGATGCGATCGAACCCAAAATATTCACACCGCGCGAGTCGCTCATAAGTGCCTTGGCACCATTTGGTGCAACGCTAGTAAACTTGAGTGCCTCTAATTTTGCTTCGAGGGCATGGCGTTTCTTATCTGCAACTCGCTCTTGTTCTTGTAGTTTTTCAAACTGTCCTTTAGCAATCGCTAAAGAGTTTTTTGCAACTTCGAAATTGGAATCTAACCCTTGCTCGCCTGAATCAGCACTGGCAATTTCTAATTCAAAATTTGCATAATCACGTTGTGCGCTTTCAACTCGCTCTTGGGCGTCGCTTCGAGCTTTAGTTAAACGTGCAATCTCTTGACCCATCGCTTCAATCCGAGCTGCTAATGATTTTACGTGGCCTTCTTGGCGAGCAGTACCTTCACGTTGATCAGCGATAGCACGAAGTGTGGCTGCGATTCGATCTTCTTCGCTTTTTACCTCGGTTTCAAGATTTCGCAAATTTAAAATTGCTTGATTGAGTTCGTTCTGTTTTTCAACCAAACCTTGGCGCAAGGTATTTTCTTCTGCTCTTAACGTTGCAGCTTCGGCTTCAATTACTTCGGGATCTCTGCCTGGAGTAATTTCAACTTCTTGAGCTAGAAATTTCGTTCGTTCTTGGGCCAACTGGGCTGTGCCGCGAAATTTTTCGCGAAGACTGGTTAATGCGTAATAAGTTTCTTGTGCTTTGACAAGAAGTGGACCTTCGAAGGCTGCCTCGGCATCAAGTGCCGCTTCCCGCGAACGAACTTTCTCTAAATCAGATTCAACAATGTTTCGACGTTCACGCAGCGAATTTTCGTCCGCAATTTCGGTAGAAAATACTTTTTCCATAGAAATGTAATCATCGGCAAGTAAACGCAACTTCACATCGCGCATATCTGCCTGAATAATTGCAGCTTTTTTCGCTACTTCAGCTTGTCGACCAAGTGGTTTAAGTTGCCGGCGTAATTCAACGGTTAAATCCTGGACTCGAGCCATGTTGGCCTGCATCGAATCTAGTTTGCGTAGCGCTTTTTCTTTCCGCTTTCTATGCTTTAAAACTCCAGCTGCTTCTTCAATAAAGGCGCGGCGCTCTTCTGGCGTTGCCATCAAAATTCGTTCTAACTGGCCTTGTCCCACAATTACGTGCATTTCTCGACCAATTCCGGAATCGCTTAGCAATTCTTGGATATCTAATAACCGAGATGCTTCGCCATTGATTTGATATTCACTTTGACCGTTACGGAAAAGGATTCGAGTAATCGTTACTTCCGAATAATCAATTGGTAATGCACCATCTGTGTTATCAATTGTTACTGCAACTTCGGCGCGACCCAATGGTGCTCGTCCACTAGTTCCAGCGAAAATTACATCTTCCATCTTTCCGCCACGCAAAGATTTCGCGCCCTGTTCTCCCATTACCCAGGAAAGGGCGTCAACAACATTTGATTTACCAGAACCATTTGGGCCAACTACGCAAGTAATACCTGGTTCTAACCGCAGGGTCGTAGAAGAGGCAAAGGATTTAAATCCTTTGAGCGTGATGCTCTTCAAATACATGCGCCAAACCTATCTTTTTTGGCATCTCGGACAGAGGTGCGACGAGCGGTTTGCGAAGGCAATTCTTTGAATTTCCCGCCCGCATCTGCGACATGGCTCACCCTCACGGCCGTAAACCTTCAACCTCCGCTCGAAGTAGCCACTCTCCCCGTTCACATTTATATATAGATCATCGAAGGAAGTGCCGCCAGCTTTTAAAGCTGCTTTCATAACTTGTTTTGATTTTCGAAGTAAATTTTCAATCTCAGAAAGTTTCAGATTTTGAGTAGAAGTTTCGGGATGAATTTGAGCCATCCAGAGCGCTTCATCGGCGTAAATGTTTCCAATCCCGCTCAACATACTTTGATCAAGAAGTACTTTCTTGATCTGAGTATTTCGCTTTGCAATCTCTGCAGCTACGTTTTTTATCGAAAATTTAGAATCAAATAGGTCGGGTGCGATGTGAGCTGCCAAATCGGGAATTCCATTTGTCATGTTAGAAACCGCTAGCCAGCCAAAAGTGCGCTGATCTATAAATCGTAACTCATGCCCATTTTTAAACTCAAATATTGCTCGAGCATGCTTCTCGCGAGGGCTCGCTTTGGGTTGGACTAGAAATTGACCACTCATGCCAAGGTGAGCAACTAAGACTTCAGGGCGATTAAATTCAAACCATAAGTATTTACCGCGCCGATTAACTTGCGCCACTTTCGCCCCATCAAATATCGAGATTGGAATTTCACTGCGAACTGCACGCGGATGAAGTTGTTCGCTGCGCTTTATTTTCTCACCGCTAACCCATTTTTCAAGGCCAGCGCGAACTGTTTCTACTTCAGGAAGTTCTGGCATTTAAAATTTCAAATGCCGTACGAGCAGCTGCTTGTTCCGCCTCACGCTTGCTCTTACCGCTCCCAGTTGCAATAGCCTCGCCACCAACGATTGCAGTGGCGACAAAACTTTTATCGTGATCAGGTCCGGATTCACTTATTTGATATTCCGGTAAGGAAATTTGGCGAGCTGCCGCCAACTCCTGGAGCGCAGTCTTGCCATCAAGTCCAGCACCCTGACTCTTAGCAACTTCAATTGTTGGGGTAATTAAATTCAAAATCACTCTGGCGGTATCGGTAAAGCCATGATTTAAATAGATTGCACCAAACAGCGCCTCAAGCGAATCGGCTAACAACGAATTTTTATCACGACCCCCGGTGATCTCTTCGCCTTTTCCAATTCGCATATATTGACCAAGATTTAATTCTCGGGCGATGTCAGCAAGCGCGCGCATATTTACGATGCCAGATCGCAATGGTGAAAGTTTCGATTCGTCTAAATCGGGATATCGGGTGTACAACTCTTCGGTTACAACTAATCCCAAAACTGCATCACCTAAAAATTCTAAGCGCTCGTTATTGGCTGAAAGATTATTTTCATAGGCAAATGAGCGGTGAGTAAATGCCAACTCAAGCAATTGTGGGTTTACATCTACCCCAAGCCGCGCGATTAATTGCGCGAACAATTATTAAACCTCTACGACTTGGCGACGGTTGTATGTGCCACAAGTTGGGCACGCAGTGTGAGTCAACTTTGGTTGCTGACATTGTGGGCAGTTAGCTAAAGAAGCAGCAGTAGTTTTCCATTGGCTGCGACGTGAACGTGTCTTCGAGCGAGACATCTTTCGCTTTGGTACTGGCACTGGTCCTGCTCCTTCTAAATAAAAACTAAATCAACTGCGGACGAGAATTATCTCCGATGGCCCTTATTTTGTGAAATCGAGCCCTTCCAGCCCTTTCCAGCGAGCGTCAATTACTTCATGTGCATGGTCTTCGGGGAGCTCTGACCACTTAACTCCGCAACCAGAACACAATCCATCGCAATCTTCATCGCAAAGTGGGTTGATTGGAAGCGAAAGCACAATTGCATCTCTAATGGGTCGCTCTAAATCAATTAGATCGCCTTCCATTAGTATTTCATCTTCATCTTCAATATCAGGATTAGATTTATAAACGTAAAGTTCTTGAAAAGATTTATCTAAAGTTAGGTTGATTGGATCCAGACAGCGAATGCACTCGCCTTTT
>JBEGQQ010000082.1:0-5951 GCA_041180925.1 Actinomycetota bacterium | reverse complement strand
TTGCATGATGGACTGTCTGCGCTAACAAAGTTGATTTAAGGAATGAAACTTGCTCGCCATATCTAATGAAATTCAGTACCTCGTCCGGGTCATCTAGATATTGAAAAAATTTCTGGTCGTTAGTTACACATTTTTGAACTAACTCCTTCATCCCAGCTTGAGTTAACGGAAATTCAGTCTCCGCTGGCGGATCTATTTTCTGTAACCGAGAGATAAATCGACCTTGTGCGATAACGATATGGTTACAGATATGGCCGACAGTCCAATCGGGATTCCAAGCTGAAAATTTGAGAGCGTGCTCGGGCAATTCGCTAACTTGAGTGAAGATCTTTTCGTTGGCCCAGGCCATATGTCGAAACATTCGCTGCATGATTTCTGTGCTCATAACTGGAAATATATTTTGTCCAGTATCTTTGCGCAATGCTGCAAAGCCTCATCAGCTTCACTATATTGGCTTGGCTTTTGACGATGTTGCCCGGCATTGATACCGCGCAAGTGCTAAGAGCAGTTGCCATTGGCGGAAAAAAGCAAGCCTATGCAACTCTATTTGGAATTATGTGTGGCGTTTGGTTTTGGGGAATCGGTGCTGCCTTAGGAATAAGCGCTTTATTGCTTGCTTCAAAATCTGCTTATACTGGTTTGAAAATTATTGGTGCCGGATATCTTATTTATTTAGGTTCAAAGATGATTTGGCAATCTCGGCAAATAGATTCAGATTTCGTGGCCGCAAAACTCGAAGAAAAGAAGAATTTTAGAAAAACTTTCAACAAAGCATTTCTGATTACTTTCACAAATCCAAAAAATGGCGCCTTCTATGTTGCAATCTTGCCGGTTTTTCTACCAGAAGGCATGCCAGCATTTTTTGGTGGCTTGATTCTTTCAACCATTCATAATTTGTGTTGCCTAATCTGGTTCACGATGATTATTTATGGTGCCAGTTTTGCCAAAGAGACACTTAGAAAACCAAAAGTTCAAAGTTGGGTCGAACGGATTTCTGGGTTGGCATTAATTGGATTCGGAATTCGACTAGCGATGGAGAAATATGAGTAATTGGGGTACTTCAGATATGTATTCGACCCTTAAGAAGGTTCTACTCCGCACCCCCACCACAATTGGAAACTTTGTCGCCGATGGTGCCTGGAGAGAACCGGATAAATCTGCGTTGCTAAAAGAGCATCAGGATCTAGCCAAGTTGCTTGAATCATTTGGTACCGAAGTAACAATTGCGCCGGCAATTGATAGCTTGGTCGATTCGGTTTATATGCATGATCCAATGATCATGACGCCACATGGTGCGATTTTATTGCGAATGGCGAAACCAATTCGCAGCCAAGAACCAGATCATTTTCGAAAATCTTTAGAATTATTAGGCGTGCCAATCCTTGGTCAATTAACCGAACCTGCCTTTGCCGATGGTGGCGACAAAGCTTGGCTCGACGAGAAAACATTATTGATTGGCCACGGTTATCGAACTAACCAAGAAGGTATCGATCAAATCCGCTCATTATTGAAACCTTTTAGCGTAGAAGTGTTTTCATTTGATTTGCCGCATTACGAAGGACCAGGCGCAGTTTTACATTTAATGTCAATGCTCTCGCCCATCGATAAAGATTTGGCAGTTGTTTACGAGCCACTTGCTCCAGTGCGATTACTTCAATTTTTAGAATCTCGAGGGATAATGTGGCTGACAGTTTCCGAGAATGAGATGCTTACTCAAGGTAGCAACATTTTGGCAGTTGCTCCGCGGAAAGTAATCCTGGCCGCAGGAAATCCAGAGATTGAAAATAAATTGCGCGACCATGGCGTCGAAGTACATCTATTTGATGGTCAAAATGTTGCCGTAAAAGGTGACGGTGGGCCAACTTGTCTAACTGCTCCACTTCTTAGAGTAAGTTGAAGGCAATGAAAGCTGTTACCGCTGAACATTTAGTCAAAACTTATGACAAGGGAAAAGTTCGAGCCCTTGATAACTTATCTCTAGATGTTGAAGAAGGAACTGTTTTAGGTGTTCTTGGACCAAACGGCGCTGGCAAAACTACGACGGTACGGATTTTGGCCACATTGCTCCGTCCTGATTCTGGCGCCGCGACTGTTGCCGGGATTGATGTAATTAAACATCCAGATAAAGTGCGTGAAGTAATTGGGCTTTCTGGCCAATATGCCGCAGTCGATGAAATTCTCACCGGTTATGACAACTTAGTTATGTTTGGAAAGTTGTATCACTTAGGAAATAAAAATGCAGTTTTGCGCGCAAACGAATTGCTTGAAAGATTTTCGTTAACCGATGCGGCAAAACGTCCGATCAAAACTTACTCTGGCGGTATGCGCCGGCGGTTAGATCTAGCTGCCTCTTTAATTGTGCGCCCGAAAGTTTTATTTTTAGACGAACCAACAACTGGATTAGATCCGCGCGGTCGACTTGATATGTGGGGCGTAATCCGAGAATTGGTCAGCGATGGCACCACGCTTCTCTTGACTACCCAATACTTAGAAGAGGCCGATCAATTAGCGGATGAAATTGCCGTTATCGACACTGGAAAAGTAATTGCTCGCGGCACATCAAATGATTTAAAGCGTCAGATTGGCGGCGAGCATTTGGAAGTTGCGGTAAATCAAGTGGATGTAGCTAGATCTATGGAAATTATTGAAAAGATTATTGGTAGCAAACCCAAACTCGAAGAAGGTTTAAATTCAATTTCAGCACCAGTTTCCACTGGCACTTCGGCATTGATTGAAGTTATTAATGGATTAACAAGCGCTGGAATTAATCCATTAGATGTGGCCCTAAAGCGCCCGTCATTAGATGATGTGTTTTTGGCACTTACCGGCCACAAAGCGGAGGGCGAATAATGAGCGCAATCAGAGATACGGCCGTAATCACTCAACGTCAATTGCGCTTACTTACTCGAGTTCCGGAAGTTTTAATTTTCTCAACAATTCAACCAGTTATGTTCGTTCTGTTATTTAGATATGTTTTTGGCGGTTCGATAAATACCGGACAACCTGGTGGTTATGTTCAATTACTAATGCCAGGAATCTTTGTGCAGACTGTTGCCTTTACCCTGGCAGGTACTGCCTCTGGCCTAGCCGAAGATATGAAAAAAGGTTTAATTGATCGCTTCAGATCGCTTCCAATTTCGCAATCGGCATTAGTTGTTGGTCGAACACTCGGCGATGCACTTTTAAATGTTGTTGTCCTTACGGTTATGGGCCTTGCCGGATTTCTAGTTGGCTGGCGCCCATCAACGGGCGGCGCAAAAATTGCACTTGGTTTTATCTTCCTACTCTTTTTTGGTTACGCCCTTTCATGGGTGGGTGCATTGGTGGGACTTTCGGCAAAAGATTTTCGGGTAGTTCAAAATGTCAGCTTTCTAGTTACCTTTCCACTCACATTTTTATCAAATGCCTTTGCACCTACAACTGGAATGCCGAAACTTTTGCAGTACTTTGCCGAATGGAATCCAGTTTCAACCATGGTTGCTGCCTGCCGAGAATTATTCGGCGTTCAAAATGTCTTCGGAGCAACCGCCGGTTCATACCCGAGCCAGCATCCATTAATTACTTCAATCTTTTACATTTTTTTGATTATGTTGGTTTTTGTTCCGCTGGCACTTCGAAAATACCGTAAATCTGCCGGTTAATTAACTAAAAGAACCGCGAGCTTTTAAATAACACTTTGGGCAGAGTGATTCATAAGTAACAGTTGTGCCATCGATTGCTACTTGCTCGCCTTCAAAAATAAATTTCCCATCTGCAATTCGGGTATTAAACATTGCCTTTCGACCGCAGCGGCAGATCGTTTTCAACTCTTCCAAACTGTGGGCCAGCTCCATCAAACGCAAACTTCCCGGAAATCCCAGAGTCAAGAAATCTGTTCGAATTCCATATGCCAGGACCGGCACATCATCAATTACCGCGATCTCTAGCGCTTGATCAACTTGGCTCCGCGTTAAAAATTGCGCTTCATCTAACAACAAGCATGCAATCTCCTTACCTTTGCGATGCTCGTTAAATAATTCGCGAAGATTATGGTGCGGTTCTACTAAGAAATCTAC
Source organism: Actinomycetota bacterium (assembly GCA_041180925.1). GTDB lineage: Bacteria > Actinomycetota > Actinomycetes > Nanopelagicales > Nanopelagicaceae > ZLKRG08. The sequence continues at coordinate 1,896 of JBEGQQ010000082.1, read as the reverse complement.
ATTTCTAGTAACGCCAAGGCGAGAGACAATGGCGCGGTCCCCTTTTGAATCAATTGCTGGTTTTGCCAACAAAATCTGCTGAGATCGTTCTTCATAATTGTGAGCAGCTTGCAATACAGCCGTACTTTTTCCAGAGTTCATCGCGCCATAGCGAAAATACAACTTACTCATTTATTACTCCTGCGCCGCCACATTAAGAACGATAAAACTGTTGCAATTAAAGCAACAATACCTGCGAAAAGAAGGCTTGACCCTTCGGATTTAATCGGCGCTATCTCTTTACCCTGTGCGCTCAAATCCTTTTTGCCTATTGAAAAATTAATTTGCCCTGAAATTGGATGGCCGTCCTCGGCCACGACACGATAGTAAATTTTATAAAGGCCGGATGCAGATGTTTTGCCCAAAATCTTGGCCGAAACATTTTGGCCATTTGATAAAACCTCACCTAAATCAACCAGCGCGTTATCTGGATCGCGAAGCAACAACTGACTGACCTCTTTGCTACCAACTTTCATTATTGGTTCATTAAACGTTAATTCAATTTGAGCCGGAAGCGCAGTTAATACCTCGCCCTCGTTTGGCGTAGACGTTGAAAGTGAAGTGTGCGCCCAGGCAGGAGAAATTGAAATAAGTAAAACAACGACAGAAATAAATAACCGACGAATCACGTACCGAACCTTATCGCGCCGCAGAAGTTTCTTTTAGTAATAATCAATTAAAGCGCGGCAAGAATGGAGCGAATTTGATTTAAATGAGCAGTGCGATGTGAAATTAATTTCTTAATTAAATCAGAAATTGTGATTTCGCCATCGGTTGGGTGAACTGTAACTCTTGAAAAAGCACCCTCTGATTGATTTCGCAGAACATCAGAAATCAACGCATCGCACCCTTCAATTGCCATTACTGAAGCCGATACGTCACGAGATTGGTAATTCAATTGATCAACATAAAAATCTTCATCCCAAGTAATGATTGAAGGCTTATCAAGAGTTAGAGCATTCATGATTCGAATTGTTAAATGAAGTTCCGCGTCTGCCATGTGGTGAATTACAAAGGCCGCACTCCACGGGTCAGCTTCAGTGATCTCTTCTAGTTCGGTGTCGTCATAGTCTTCAACCGCTTCTAAAAATTCGCTGATTAAATCTTCGGCCTCTTCAATCAATTCATAGCTCATGGTTTTGCCCCCTCACCCGCCATCGTACGCCGAATCCCAATTACCGTTAAATAGATTGGGAAGAGCAGAATTACCAGATCCGAGATCCGATTTGTTTTAACTCCAGTCACATCAGAATAGCTCCACGATAGCCACCCTAAAACTGCGATATACAAAGTTCCGAAGGGCAAAGTGAACTTTCGATACGACTTGGCCCGAACCAGATGCGGAACCTTGAAATTTGTCAGCTGCGAAATCGCCAAAATGATGCAATAGATTGCTGTTTCCAGTTGGCTGCTTGAGAAAAATAAGAAAGTTGGAATCGCTAAATTCCAAACTGCTGGGAACCCATTGAACCAGTGATCGGCAGTTTCTAAATCGCTACGAGAGAACCACAGCGCAGATGTCAAAAACATAAACGCAGCAATTAAAGTTTCAAAATGCCGCGGCAACATGTGCAAGTGCAACATAAAAATGATTGGCACGACAACGCAAGTTACGTAATCAACAACTAAATCCAAAACGTGCCCATCAATTTTTGGCGCGTTAACATGAACATCAATGCGACGGGCAATCGGACCATCTAAACCATCTAAAATTTGCGAAACGACTAGAAGCAAGAGCGCGGTTCGAATGTGATCTTCAATAATTGCTTGAAGTGCAAGCATGCCAACAACGGCACCACTTGCGGTAAGTACATGCAAGGCATATCCGGCGCGACGGGAATTTTTTGCCGATAACTC
>JBEGQQ010000081.1:0-4228 GCA_041180925.1 Actinomycetota bacterium | reverse complement strand
CGATAAATTTATTAAACAATCTGATTGCGCTGCCGTGATGGTTAATGCTTCAACAAGATTTACCGATGGGGAAGAAATGGGTATGGGCGCGGAGATCGGAATTTCGAATCAAAAATTGCATGCTCGTGGTCCAATGGGGCTCGAAGAGATGACGACCACCACTTGGATTGTTACCGGCAGCGGGCAAATTCGCAGTTAATTACTTATTTAATTAGAATTCCCAAACTATGGCTCACCTATCTCGCGCAGATGTCGCAAATTTGGCAAAACTAGCCCGAATTGAAATGACTGATGCCGAACTCGATGCGCTGACGACGGAATTTGATTCTATTTTGGATGCGGTAGAAAAAGTTCAAGCAATCGCGAAGCAAGATATCAAACCAACTTCGCACCCATTGCCATTAGTAAATGTGACTAGACCTGATGTTGTGCAGCCAAGTCTTTCGCCAGAAGAAGCGCTAAGTGGCGCACCCGATAGTGAAGATCAGCGATTCCGAGTGCCGCAGATTTTGGGTGAAGAGTGAGCATTAAATTAACGGCTAGTCAGATGGCCGAAGCGCTTTCTAAAAAAGAGATTTCATCAGTTGAATTAACGAAAGCTCATTTAGCTCAAATTGAAAAAGTTGATGGAAAAGTTAAAGCGTTTTTACACATTGACCAAGAAGGTGCGCTAGCGCAAGCAAAAGCAGCTGACGATCTTCGGGCAACAGGAAAGGCTGCGCCATTAACTGGCGTACCCCTTGCGTTAAAAGATGTTTTTGCCCAAAAGGGAATTCCAACAACTTGTGGTTCAAAAATTCTGCAAGGCTGGAAGCCGCCTTATGACGCCACTTTGGTAACAAATTTAAAGAAAAATGGCATTGTCATTTTAGGTAAAACAAATATGGATGAATTTGCAATGGGTTCATCAACAGAAAACTCTGCTTACGGACCAACTCATAATCCGTGGGACTTAACCAGAATCCCTGGCGGATCTGGTGGCGGTTCAGCTGCAGCGCTCGCCGCATTTGAAGCACCACTTTCAATCGGAACTGATACCGGTGGTTCGATTCGCCAACCTGCTGCAGTTACTGGAACTGTTGGCGTAAAACCAACTTATGGCGGTGTTTCTCGTTATGGATTAGTTGCATTCTCGTCTTCACTTGATCAAGGTGGCCCGTGCGCGCGAACGGTGTTAGATGCTGCGTTATTACATGAAGCAATTGCCGGCCACGATCCAAAAGATGCCACAAGTATTAATGAAAAAGTTCCAGCAGTTGTTACCGCCGCAAAGTCCGGCGATATTAAAGGATTGAAAATTGGCGTCATCAAAGAATTGCAAGGTGACGGTTACCAAAAAGGTGTCCTAAATCGTTTTCAGGATTCTCTGGATTTGTTAGCAAAAGCAGGCGCTGAAATTGTGGAAGTTTCTTGCCCGAGTTTTGAGTATGCCTTAGCCGCTTATTACTTAATTGCTCCTTCTGAGGCTTCATCAAATTTAGCTCGCTTTGATGCGATGCGTTATGGCTTGCGCGTTGGTGAAGGTTCGGCCGAAGAAGTCATGGCAGCAACCCGCGATGCTGGCTTTGGTCGCGAAGTGAAACGGCGAATCATTCTGGGAACTTACGCGCTTTCAAGTGGTTATTACGATGCATATTACGGAAGCGCCCAAAAGGTGCGCACTTTAATTATGCAAGATTATGCAAAAGCATTTGCTAGCGCTGATGTATTGGTTTCGCCAACTTGTCCAACCACTGCCTTCAAAATTGGTGAAAAAACAGCGGATCCCGTTGCGATGTATTTAAATGACGTGGCCACAATTCCAGTTAATTTAGCCGGCATTTGTGGCATGAGTTTGCCGGCCGGTTTAGCGGATGAAGATTCTTTGCCTGTTGGTTTTCAGATTATGGCGCCGGCGATGCAAGATCAACGTCTTTACAATGTTGGTGCCGCGCTTGAAGCAGCGTTGCTTTCAAAATGGGGCGCACCGTTACTTGATAAGGCGCCAGCGCTATGAATTACGAAACGGTAATCTCTAAGTACGAGCCGGTTATGGGCTTGGAAGTTCACGTTGAATTAAATACCAAATCGAAGATGTTCTGCTCGTGCGCTACCGAGTTCGGCGCCGAACCAAATACCCAAACCTGTCCAGTTTGCTTAGCGCTACCTGGCGCTTTGCCGGTTGTAAATGAAAAAGCAATTGAATCAACAATCAAAATTGGTTTAGCTCTTAATTGCAAAATTGCCCCATACAGCCGATTTGCACGCAAAAATTATTTCTATCCAGATATGCCAAAGAATTTCCAGATTTCACAATATGACGAACCAATATGTCACGATGGTTTTGTAGACGTGGAAATTGAAACCGAAGAAGGACCGAAACAATTCCGAATTGAAATTGAGCGCGTCCACATGGAAGAGGACACTGGTAAATCACTCCACATCGGTGGTTCAACTGGTCGAATTCATGGCGCGGAATATTCACTTCTTGATTACAACCGAGCTGGAATTCCATTGGTCGAAATTGTCACCAAAATAATTCCGGGCACCGGCAAATATGCGCCCGAAGTTGCCAAAGCTTATGTCGCAGAATTGCGCGATATTTTGCGCGGACTTGGCGTTTCGGATGTGAAGATGGAACAAGGTTCGCTTCGCTGTGACGCCAACGTTTCGCTTAGATTAATTGGTTCGTCTGAACTTGGAACTCGTAGCGAAACCAAGAACGTTAACTCATTGCGATCTGTCGAGCGCGCAATCCGCGGCGAAATGGTTCGCCATGCTGAAATGTTGGAATCTGGCGGAAAAGTAAAACAAGAAACGCGCCACTTCTTAGAAGATACTGGGCTAACTCGGGCGGGACGTTCGAAAGAGCAAGCCGAGGATTATCGCTACTTCCAAGAACCAGATTTAGTTCCAGTTGCACCAAGTGAATCTTGGATATCTGAGTTAGCTAAATCATTGCCAGAGAAACCTTCGATTCGTCGAAAGCGGTTACAAGAAAGTTGGTCGGTACCAGATAAAGAGATGGCGGCCATGATCAACGCCGACGCACTCGATTTAGTTGAAGCGACGGTAATTGCCGGCGCAGATCCAACCAAAGCTCGTGGTTGGTGGCTCGGTGAAATTTCAAGAATTGCAAATGAAAAATCTGTTTCACTTGAAAGTCTTTCGATCTCGCCGAAAGATGTTGCCGAGATTGTTGCGTTAATTAACGCCGGAGAATTAACGGACAAGTTGGCGCGCCAAGTTGTCGAAGGCGTAATTAATGGCGAAGGTTCACCGAAATCGGTAATTGAAAAACGGGGAATCAAAGTTGTTAGCGACGACGGCGCATTGATTGCGGCAATTGAAGCAGCATGTGCTGCGATGCCAGATGTGGCCGAAAAAGTTCGCGGTGGACATTTACCAGCAGCAGGCGCACTAATTGGTGCCGTTATGAAAGCAACAGGTGGCCAAGCAGATGCCGCGAAAGTTCGCGAACTTCTACTCAACCACCTGGGTCAAGCTTAAATCAATTAAATTGCGACTGCGCCTTCGTGTTCTACGATGGCATCTTTTCCAACATTAATCGCAAAAAATAGTACTAGCGCACCAACAACCAGGAATGCAGCGCCAACTCTAAATGATTGCGTATAACCATGCACCAAACCATTTGGGACCGCAAGTTTTCCTAATTGCTGATTTGCTGCGATGTAGCTAGTTGTTGCAGTGGTAGCAACAGTATTTAGGAGCGCGGTACCTAACGAACCACCAATTTGCTGGCTGGTATTAGTTAGCGCTGAAGCGACACCGGCATCGGCATTGCCAACACCGTGTAACGCGGTTGTAGTAATTGGAATAAACACATTTGCCATACCGATACTCATGATTAGCAGCGCTGGGAAGACGTGAGTCCAATAGTTACTGGTAGGCGTAATTGTTGAAAGCAATAACAGACCAGAAGCGGCCATGATTAATCCAAAGATCATGTGTGGCTTTGGACCATTTTTTGGCAACAACTTTGAAACGATGCCAGCAGTTGCGGCAATACCGATCGAAAATGGTAAGAAACCAAAACCAGAATGTAATGGGGTCCAACCAAGTACGACCTGTAAATAAAGACCAAGGAATAAGAACATTGAAAATAAACCAGCTCCAACAATTAACATTCCTAAATAAGATCCACCGCGATTTCGTTCGGTCAAAATTCGCATTGGCATCAATGGATATTTAGCGATTCGCTCAACCAAGACAAATGAAACTAGAAGTA